>JBIKWC010000009.1:0-72290 GCA_044356535.1 Myxococcota bacterium | reverse complement strand
CTGGACCCCCCGCGTACCGAGGTACATCGAACCTGGATCAATTCGCCCATGGAACAGCTGGCGAAGACGCCGCGGAGCTCGAGTGGACCCACAAGTACTGAGGCCGGGGCCGCTGGGCTTCGCGCGGGAGGTGCTGGACCGCTTCGTCCAGCACGAGTGCATGCAGATGTCGGCGGCCCTCGCCTACTACACCGTGTTCTCCCTCGCGCCGCTCCTGGTGGTCGTGATCGTCGCGGTGGGCCTGGTCGTGTCGCCGGAGGTAGCCAGCCGGGCCGTCGACGAGGAGCTGCGCACGCTCGTCGGACCCGACGGCGCGGCGCAGATCCTGCTGATGGTCGAGCACGTGAGGAAGCCTACTCCCTCGCCATCCTGCTGCAGGAGCGCGTCGAGGCGTCGACGCGACGGCCGCGGATCCAGGTGTTCGCGACCGACATCGACGAGCGGGCCATCGCGGTCGCGCGGGCGGGCGTGTACCCCGCGACGATCGCGGCCGACGTGTCCCCCGAGCGCCTCGCGCGGTACTTCACGCTCGAGCCGGACGGGCTGTCGTACCGGGTCCAGAAGAGCGTTCGCGACCTCCTGGTGTTCTCGGAGCAGGACCTCAACAAGGACCCTCCGTTCTCCCGGCTCGATCTGGTCAGCTGTCGCAACCTGTTGATCTACCTGGGCGCCGACCTTCAGCAACGCCTGCTGGCGCTGTTCCACTACGCCTTGCACCCCGGCGGGACGCTGTTCCTCGGCACCTCCGAGACGGTGGGGGCGTCGACGGAGCTGTTCGAGCCGCTCCAGGCCACCGCCCGGTTGTACCGCCGCAAGCCCGACCTCCCGGGCGCGCTGGGCCCGACGCTCTCGGGGACGCGTTCAGGGAACCTGGGTCGGCTCGGGGCGAACAAGGTCCCCGATGCGCGCCTGGCGGAACCCCCGCGTCCCTCGCTGCGGGAGCTGACGGAGCACGCGATCCTGCACCACGTGGCGCCAGCGGCCGCGCTCGTCAGCGCCGACGGCGACATCCTGTACCTCCACGGTCGCACTGGCGCCTACCTCGAGTTGCCGCCCGGCGAGATGCGTCCCAGCAACGTCCTCACCCTGGCCCGGGGCGGGCTGGGACCCCAGCTCGCGACCGCCCTGCCGCAAGCCGTCGCCCTCCACGGGCCCGTCCGGTGCCCCCGGCTCCACCTCGCGGGGAGCCAGGCCTCCGTCGAGCTCTCCATCCACCCGGTGACGCGCGCGGCCTCGGCCCGGGAGCCCGCGTTGTTCCTGGTCGTGTTCCGCACGTCCGAGTCCGGGGACGAGCCCGGGCCACCGGATGCCAGCAGTCCGGATCCCCGCATCGACACGCTCGAGCAGGAGCTGCAGGCCAAGGAGGTGTTCCTCCAGGTTGCCAACACGCGCATGCAGGCGACGGTCGAAGAGCTGCGCTCGTCGAACGAGGAGCTCCAGTCCGTCAACGAAGAGCTCCAGTCCACCAACGAAGAGCTCGAGACGGGCAAGGAGGAGCTCCAGTCCGTCAACGAGGAGATGGTGACCGTCAACACGGAGCTGCAGGCGAAGGTGAACGACCTGTCCCGGGTCAACAACGACATGAACAACCTGCTGGCGGGGACCGGGATCGGGACCTTGTTCCTCGACCACTCCCTGCAGATCGTCCGCTTCACGCCAGCCACGACGCAGATCGTCCACCTGATCCCGGGTGACGTGGGCCGCCCCCTCGCACACGTCGCTTCCAACCTCCTCGGCTCCGACGGCCTGGTCGCGGACGCGCGGGAGGTGCTCGATTCGCTCGTGTCCGTGGAGCGCGAGGTGCAGACCCGCGCGGGGACCTGGTACACCCTTCGGATCCGCCCCTACCGGACCCTCGAGAACCGCATCGAGGGCGTGTCCATCACCTTCGTCGACGTGACCGAGACGGTGCGCACGCGACAGGCGCTGGAGGAGGCCAACGACCGGGCGCGCCTCTCCGTCGTGGTGCGCGACGCCCGCGACGCGATCACCGTCCAGGACCCCCAGGGGCGCACGCTCGCCTGGAACCCCGCAGCGACGCGCGTGTACGGGTGGACCGAAGCGGAGGCGCTCGCCCTGGACGTCCGCGACCGCATCCCGGTCGAGCTCTGCGAGGAGGAGGCCGCGCGCGCCCTCCGCATCCTCCAGGGCGACGTGGTGGCCCCGTACCCCAGCCGCCGCCGCACCCGGGACGGCGCCGCGCTCCCGATGATCGTGACCGCCACCGCACTGGTCGGAGACGACGGCCGCGCGTACGCGATCTCCACGATGGAGCACGAAACATCCGACGACCCGGTCGCCGCGGAGGTGGACCATGGCAAGAAGACCCCGCGCCGCACCCGAAGCGCCAGCTGAGGTCCTGCGCCGCCGCGCCGAGGCCGCAGTCCGGGACGCGATCCCCGACGTCGAGCTGGGACCGGAGGAGGTCCGGCGCACGCTCCACGAGCTCCAGGTCCACCAGTTCGAGCTCGAGGTGCAGAACGAGGAGCTCCGGCGGGCGCAGCTCGAGGTCGAGGCCGCGCGGAGGCGGTACCTCGACCTCTACGACCTCGCGCCGGTCGGCTACTGCACGCTGGGCCCGGACGGGAAGCTGCGCCAGGTGAACCTGACCGCCGCCGCGCTCCTGGGGGCCCCGCGGCGCGCGCTCCAGGGCCGCTCCTTCGACGCGTACCTCACCCCCGAGGACCGCCCGCGATCGAAGGAGCTCCGCCAGGGCCTGTTCGCGGGGGGCCCGCCGGCGAGCTGCGAGGTCCGGCGGTTGTCGCAGTCCGGGCCGGTGGTGTGGCTGGCGCTGTCCGGCACGCTGGCCACGGACGGTGACGGCGCACCGGAGGTCCGCGCGGTGCTCGCGGACGTCACGGGACGCAAGCAGACGGAGGAAGCGCTCCGGGAGACGACCCTGCAGCTGCACCGCCTGTCCCAGCGCGTGCTCGCTGCCCAGGAGGCGGAGCGGCGCCACGTCGCCCGCGAGCTCCACGACGAGCTCGGGCAGCTGCTCACGGCGCTGCGGTCCAACCTGGAGCCGTCGCGGAACCACCTTGCGCGCGGTCCCGAGAGCCTGGCGCTCGTCGACGAGGCCCTCCGGCAGCTGCGGCGGCTGGCGCGCTCCCTGCGGCCCGCGCTGCTCGACGAGCTCGGGCTCGAGCCCGCCCTGCAGTGGCTCGCCGAGCAGACGACCGCGCGCGGCCTGGCGGTCGAGGTGCGGTCCCACATCGCCGAGCTCCGGCTCCCGCCCGAGGTCGAGGCCGCGTGTTTCCGGGTGGTGCAGGAGGCGTTGACCAACGCCGTGCGTCACGCCCGGGCCAGCCACGTCCGGATCGACCTGGCGAGGGACCAGGACACCCTGGTGCTCGGCATCAAGGACGACGGTCAGGGCTTCGACCCGGCTGCGGCCCACCAGCGCGCGCTCGCGGGTGACAGCCTCGGCCTGTTGTCGATGGAGGAGCGCGCCGTGCTGGTGGGTGGCCGGCTCGAGGTCCGCTCGGCGGTCGGCGCCGGGACCCGGGTGTTGTTGCAGGTTCCCCTGCCGCCCGGGTGAGGTCAGGGGGCGACGATCCGCCCGGGCGCGCCGTTCACCCCCGTAGGGGTGTGGCACACGTTGCAGTCGCCGGTGAGGTCGACGTGGCTCGCCATCTCCCGGGTCCGCCCGGCCCACTGCAGCCGGACGCGGAAGGGCTGGAACACGGCGTCCGACGACCGGACGAAGAAGTTCCCCGCGGCGTTGGTCACCTCGGTCGCGAACACGTCGTCGTTGGTGTCGAGGAGCTCCACCGTGACCCCGGGGACCCCGCGGCAATCGAGCTCGTCGTCCACCCCGCCCATCACGGTCCCGGCGTAGACGAAGGCGGGACCTCCGGTCTGTCCGTGGCAGGTGATGCAGGCATTGCCGGGGTGCATCGTGGGGCCGTCCTCTTCGACGCCCTGCTGCTGCCACCACTGGTCGGTCGAGCACTGCTCCGACGCCACCCAGGTCGGGACGTTCGCCCCGAACCCCTCCGGCGCCGCCCCCACGTTCACCGGCCCACCGGGCTCGAGGCCCCCGCCGATCGTGCCCGTGCCCGTGCCTTCACACACGGGCGCGCCGTCGGTGATGTACTGCGCCACGAGCTCGAGGTCGGCTGCGTCGAGCGCGCCGGTGGGAGGCATGTCGCCGCCCGCTGCGCCCTGGGTCCCGGTCAGCTTCTGGTAGACGAAGGAGGCCTCGGGGTCGCCCGCGACGATCCAGGTCTTGTCGGGGTACGACGCGGAGACCGCGCCCACGAGGTTCGGGAGGTTCTCGGGCCGGAGGTCGGGCTCCTGGCCACCCGCGTGGCAGGCCGTACACTCCGCGGCGAACACGGCGCATCCCCCGGTGAGGCCGTCCGGAACCTCGCCGCCGCCACCCTGGAAGATGACGTCGTCGCATCCGGCCAGGCCCAGGGCCACCAGGGCGCTCCAACGGACCAGTGACATGTCCACCTCGCCTGGGATGTAGGCTCGCCACGGGTGGAGCGCAACCGGAATCGTCTCCTCGCGCGGGCGAGCGGATAGGGGCGCCGCCGGAGGGGAGGATGGTGCTTTGGTTGCTGCTGGCGGGGTGCGCGCAGCTCGGCGGACTCCAGGAGCTCGACGCGCTGCCGGCCGACTTCCCGCTCCCGATCCTCGTCGAGGTGGGCGTGATGACGCGGGCCCCCGGCGGCCAGGTCGCCGTGGACGTGGTGTTCGACACCGAGGACGAGGCGCGGGTGGGCTGGCAGCACCTGCGGGACGAGGCCACCGCGCGCGGGTTCACGGAGCTCGAGGCCGGTCGGGTGGGCAAGCGCGACCGCGTGGTACTCACCGGGCCCGGCGGGCGCCTCGAGCTCGGATGCTGTCCGGCGCGGGCGGATCGGCAGCTGCTGGTCCTCGTCTCCTGGTGGCCCGCCGCCCGACCGTGATCCTCGGGTATCCTCGCGCCCCACGCCGAGGTGCCCATGCTCCGACCCCTCCTGCCCGCCCAGGACTCCGACCCCGGAGGACGCGCTGCGCGCCTCGCCGCCGAGCGAACGACCTGGCGCTACGCGTACGACTGGCCCCCCGGCGTCGCGACCGCAGCCGAGCTGCCGCCCGGGGAGTCGTACGGCCTCGGCTTCACCGTGCGCGCCCTGCCGGCGTACCTCGAGATCGGCGTGAACCTCGCCGCCATGAGCGTCGAGAACTGGGCGCGCGGCGACCTCGTCCACCTCGTCCGCGAGCGCTTCACCGGCATCGACGGCGCCTCGCTCGGGCGCCACCTGCTGTCGACCCCGAGAGAGCTGGCGTCGGCCGCTCCCCTGGCCCACCCCGAGACCTGGCAGGGCTACGAGGCGCTGTACGCGACGTGGCGCGCCCCGTGGGTGGTGGCCGCGCAGCGGGACCCCGCCGAAGCCGACCGCGCGTTCGCCTGGCAGCGCATCGGCGGCGCCAACCCCATGGTGCTCGCCCGGGCCACCACCGCGCCCCCGCTCTCGCCCGAGCGCTTCACCACCACCACCAGCGGCGACACCGTGGCGGCCGCGTTCACCGAGGGGCGGCTGTACGTCGCCGACTACTCGTCCCTCGCCGGCCTGACCGCCGGTACCACCGACGGGCTCCAGAAGGTGTTGCCGGCCCCCACCGCGTGGTTCGTGCTCGACCGCGCCACGCGCGCGCTCGCTCCCGTCGCCATCCGCACGGGGCCCGGGGGCGACGTGTTCTGGCCCGCCGACGGCTGGCGGTGGGTGATGGCGCGGACCCTCGTCCAGATCGCCGACGCCAACCACCACGAAGGTGTCGTGCACCTCGGTCGCACCCACATGGTGATGGAGGCCGTGGGCCTCGCGCTGCACCGCCAGCTCTCGACCGATCACCCCCTGTTCGTGTTGTTGTCGCCGCACCTCGAGACCACCTTCGCCATCAACCAGTCCGCGAAGACCTCGCTCATCGCGCCCGGGGGCACCGTCGACCGCGTGTTCGCCCCCACCATCGAGGCGTTCGCGGGGGTGGTGAAGGCGGCGCTCGACAGCTACCCACTCGACGCCACCGATCCCGTCCAGGACCTGCGCGCCCGCGGCCTCGACGACGCCGTGGCGTTCCCCGGACACCCCTACCGGGACGCAGCGCTGCCGCTGTGGGCCGCCATCCGCGAGTTCACCTCCGGGTACGTGGCCGTCTACTACGAGTCCGACGCCCAGGTCGCGCAGGACACCGAGCTGGCCGCCTTCGTCGCCGAGCTCGGGGCCCAGGACGGGGGTCGCCTCACGGGGGTCCCGCCCGCCCGCACCCGCGACGAGCTGGCGTACCTGCTCGCCCGGTTCGTCTGGATCGCCGGACCGCAGCACTCCGCCGTGAACTTCCCGCAGTTCGACTTCATGAGCTACCCGCCGAACATGCCCGGCGCGTCGTTCGCGGCGCCCCCCGACTCGTCCACCCCCGACGACCCGGCCGCCTTCCTGGCCATGCTCCCGCCGTGGAAGATCACCCTCGAGGGCTCCACCATGGTGTTCCTGCTCTCGCACGTCCACGACTCGCGCCTGGGCGACTACGGCCTGCTGCACTTCAAGGACCTGCGGGTGCACGGCGTGGTCCACGCGTACCAGCAACGCCTCGCGGAGCTCGAGGCCGCAGACGCCGCAGCAGACGCCGAGCGGCCGTACCCGTACCCGTACCTGAGACCGTCGGGCGTGCTCCAATCCGTCAGCATCTGACCTGCTCTGGTTCGAGCCCCTGCTGGAGGCGACGTGATCCCCTGCCTGCCCGACCGCGACCCGCACCCCGACCGCCGCGCCAGCGGCCTCCATCGCCGGCGGGGAGAATACGCGTTCGATTGGTCCTACCAGGGCATCGCGGCGGTCGCCCACCTCCCGCTGCACGAGCGCGCCGACGTCCGCTGGTGGGCGGGCGTGGCCGAGAAGGTGGCGCAGGTCGAGGCCAACAAGGTCGCCGGCAAGCTGCCCTGGAGCCGCGAGGGCACCGAGCCGCTCGCGCCCTGGTCGAGCCTGTACCACACGCTGCCCACCCCGCCCGTGGTCTCGGTGTTCGGGTCCGACGCGACGTTCGCGTGGCAGGCCGTGGCCGGCCCGAACCCCACGCTGCTGCAGCGGCTGCGGCGCCCGCTCGACCACTTCCGCGTGGGCCCCGCCGAGTACCGGGCCGCCGTGGGCGACGCGGACACCTTCGAAGCCGCGTTCGCCGAAGGCCGGCTGTACGTCCTGGACTACGCCATGCTCGACGGCCTGGCCGAGGGCACGGTGGACGGGCTGCCCAAGGTCAACTTCGCGCCGATCGCGCTGTACACGTGGCTTCCGCGCCGCAACGCGCTCCTCCCGGTCGCGATCCAGTGCACCCAGCGCCCCTCTCGCCTGTGGACCCCCCAGGACGGGACCTCGTGGAAGATGGCGCGCACCGCCGTCAGCACCGCGGACGGCAACCACCAGGGCATCGTCAGCCACTTCGCGCTCTGCCACCAGGTGATGGAGTCGGTGATCGTGGCCACCCGCCGCCAGCTGTCGGACCACCACCCGCTGGCAGTGCTGCTCGAGCCCCACTTCCGCGACACGTTGATCACCAACGACATCGCCCGCACCTCGCTCGTCGGGCCGGGTGGCAACATGGAGCGGCTGCAGAGCCCCACCCTCGACGCCTCGCTGGGCCTCGCGCGCGACCAGCTCGCGGCGTTCCGGCTCTCCGAGGCCTCGCCCCCCGAGGACTTCGCGGCGCGCGGCGTAGACGACCCCACCACGCTCGGGGACTACCCGGCCCGAGACGACGCCCTCCCGCTGTGGGCCGCCGTCCGCCGCTGGGTGCTCGGGTACGTCGGCCTGTACTACGCCACCGACGAAGACGTGGTCACGGACCCCGAGCTGGCCGCGTGGGTCGACGAGCTCGGCGCCGAGACCGGCGGGCGCCTGCAGGGCCTGTCCCGCCCCACCACGGTCGCCGCCGTGGGCGAGCTCGTGGCGCGCATCGTGTACCGCTGCACCGGCTGGCACGCGCAGTTCAACTACAGCTCGTACGACCTGTTCTCGTACGCGCCGAACACGCAGGTCGCCTCGTTCGCGCCGGGCCCCGTGGGCGGCGACGCCGAGGCCGCGTGGCTCGCGATGTTCCCGCCTCCGCCGTATGCCAGCGAGGCGCTCGCGCTGTTCTGGCAGATCACGCTGCAGCTCACGTCGCTCGGCCAGTACCCGGACGACCACTTCACCGACGCCCGCGTGGCGCCGCTCCTCGCTGCACACCAGTCCGAGCTCGCCGAGGTGGAGAGCGCTACGGTCGCCCGCGACGCCGGCCGCCTGCTGTCGTACCCGTACCTGCGGCCCTCGCGCGTCCCGCTCAGCATCCACGTCTGAAGGAAACCGACCCATGCCCGAACGCACCGAATCTCCCCGGCCCATGCCGCGGGTGGTCGCCGCACCCGAGCCCGGCGGCCTCGTCACGGAGCGGGTCCGGCTGGTGCGCGAGCTCGCCCGCGGGGGCATGGGCTCGGTGTGGGTCGCCCGGCACCTCACGCTCGACGTCGACGTGGCCGTCAAGTTCCTGCTGCTCGACGACCCGGTGCGCCGCGAGCGGCTGTCGCGCGAGGCCCAGCTCGCGGCCCGCGTCGACCACCCGCACGCGGTCCGGGTGTTCGATCACGGCCTGACCCCGGACGGGCTGCCGTTCCTGGTGATGGAGCTGTTGGACGGGGAGTCTCTGGCGGAGCGGCTCGAACGGGCTGGGGCGCTCACGCTCGCCGAGGTCCGTCGCCTCGTGGCGCAGCTCGGGGGCGCGCTCGAGGCCGCGCACCGCGCCGGCGTGGTCCACCGCGACGTGAAGCCCTCGAACGTCGTGTTGTCGCGCCAGTCGGACGGCCTGTGGGCCAAGCTCGTGGACTTCGGCATCGCGCGCCCCGTGTACGGCGGCGAGGACACCCTCACCGGCGCGGGGCACGTGGTCGGCACCACCCTCTACCTGGCCCCCGAGCAGCTGATCGACGGGCTCCCGCCCGACCACCGCGCCGACCTCTGGGGCCTCGCCGTCGTCGCGTACGAAGCCCTCACCCGCCGCCGACCGTACGGGGGGACCTCGGCGGCGTCGGTGGGCGCGGCGATGGTGCTGCGGCGCTGCGAGCCCGTGACGAGCCTCGACGCCTCCCTGCCCTCCGCGCTCGACGGCTGGTTCGAGCGCGCCCTGCACCTCGAGCCCCGGGAGCGGCACGCCAACGCCGCCGAGCTCGCGGCCTCCTTCGAGGCGGCGGCGACCAGCGTCACCACGGGGCCGTTGCGGCGGGCGTCGCCCGTGTTCCGCGTGTCCGACCGGGTGCGCGGCCGGGATCGGGAGCTGGGCGTGCTCGAGGAGGCGTGGCGCACGGTCACCGCGCCGGGTGGACGGTCGCGGCTCGTCGCCATCTCCGGGTGGTCGGGGGTCGGCAAGACGGCGCTCGTCGAAGAGCTGCGGTTGCGCCTGCGGAGCGGGCCGGCGGTGGTGGTCGGCGGCAAGTTCGACCAGTTCGAGCGGGGCGTGCCGTACCAGGGGTTGATCCCGGCGCTCCGCGAGCTCGTCCGGCGCACGCTCGCGCAGCCCGAAGCCGAGCGCTGGCGGGCCCGGGTGGCAGACCGGGTGGGCGACACGGGCCAGGTGCTCGTGGAGCTCGTGGACGAGATGACCGACCTGCTCGGACCCCAGCCGCAGTGGCCGGACGGCTCCCCCACCGAGCGCCGGAACCAGCTCCACGTGGCGCTCGGACGCCTGGTGGACGGCCTCGCGGCGCCCGAGCGGCCGCTGCTCGTCTACCTCGACGATCTGCAGTGGGCCGACCTCGCCACCCTCGACCTCCTGGCCGCGCTCGCGACGGACCCCGCAGCGCGGCCGGTGTTGCTGCTGGGGGTGTACCGCAGCAACGAGGTCGGGCCTGCGCACCCGCTCGCGCTCACCCTCGACCGGATCCGCCGCGCGAACGCGCTCGACGAGCTCCCGGTGGGCCCCCTCTCCGAGGACGCCGTCCTCGACATCGTCTCCGAGACCTTCCCGGACTCCCCGGGGCGCATGCGGCTCGCCACCACGCTCCACCGCAAGACCCACGGCAACGCGTTCTTCCTGCGGCGCCTGCTGGAGTCGTTGGTGGACGCCCGGGTGATCGCGTTCGACCACACGGCGAGCCAGTGGCGCTGGGACCAGTCCGCGGTCGACGCGACCGAGCTCTCGGACGACGTCGTGGCCTTCGTCGGCGCCGAGCTCGGCCGGATGCCCGCCCTCGCCCGCGAAGCCATCGCGGTGGCTGCGTGTATCGGAGACGCCTTCCCCCTCGACCTCGTCGCCCGCGCGTTGTCCGTCGACGCGTCCACCGCCCTCGACCGCCTGGGCCCCGCGATGGCCACCGAGCTGGTGTCGGCGGCTGGCCGGTCGTCGTCGAGCGCAGCCCCGTCGGGGGAGCTCGTGTTCCGGTTCGTGCACGATCGCGTCCGCCAGGCTGCGCGCGGGCTCCTCTCCGCCGACGAGGCCGCGGGCGTACACCGTCGGGTGGGGCGCTATCTGCTCGATCACCTCCAGGGCGCCGAGCGGGAGCGCCGCCTGTTCGAGCTCGTCGAACACCTGAACCGCGGCTTCGTCGGGGGTGTCGCGGACGACGAGCGGCCGCAGCTGTTGGCCCTCAACCTCCAGGCGGCGCGGCGCGCTGTGCGCTCGGCGGCGTTCGCAGCCGGCCACGTGTTCTTCACGGTGGCGCTGCGGCACCTCGGGCCCGAGGGTTGGAACACCGACCCGGCGCTCGCGCTCGCCCTGCACGTCGAGGGTGCGCGGGCCGCCTGGCTCGCGGGGAGCCCCGACCAGATGGAGACCCTGGTCGCCACCGCCGTGGCGCACGCCCGGACCCCGCTCGACCGCACGCTGGCCCACGAGGTCCGGATGCAAGGCCTGCTGAGCCAGCAGCGGTTCCTCGAGGCGCTGGCGCTCGCGGTCGAGGTCCTGGGCTCGCTCGGGCTCGAGGTCCCGTCGGCCGCGACGGCGGGTGACGCCGGAGCCGCCGTGGGCGACACCCTCCAGCGCCTCGCTGCGTTCGGCGAGGCCGACCTCGACGCGTTGCCGAACTGCGCGGATCCGCTCGTCCAGGCGCGCCAGCGCATCCAGATCGGGGCGATGTCCTCTGCGTACATGGCTGCGCCGAACCTGCTGCCGATCCTGGCGTGCAACATCGTGCGCGCCACGCTCGAGCACGGCACCGGCAAGGAGTCCCCCTACGGCTTCGCCGCCCTCGGGCTCGTGCTCGTCGCGGTGAACCTGATCGACGCGGCGTACGCCAACGGTCGCATCGCCGCCGACATGCTCGACCGCGTCGGTGACCGCTCCATCCGACCGCGGGTGCTGCACGTGCTCGGCGCCCACGTCCGCCTGTTCGTCGACCCGCTCCGGGACAGCATCGACGCCGAGCGCCAGGTCGCGCGGCTGGGCATGGACGTGGGGGACCTCGAGTACGCCGCCTGGGGCCTCCACGTCGAGGTCTGCAACGGGTTCTACGCCGGGGTGGAGCTCGGGGCGCTGAGCCGCTCCACCACCCGGAACCTCGAGGCCCTCGCCCACCACCAGCAGCTCGCGGCCCACGGGTGCACGGTGCAGTACGGGCTCGCGCTGGCCCGCCTCACCGGCGCGCCGGATCCGGAGGGCGCAGACGAGGCCGCCTTGCTGGACGCGCACCGGGCGGCGAACTTTCGGGGGGCGGTGTTCATCACGACGGTGATCGGCACCTTCCTGCGCTACCTCCTCGGTGACCCTGCAGAGGCCACCGCCTTCGCGGACGCCGGCGCTCCGTACGCAGACGGCGCGGTGGCGACCTACCACCTCGTCTGGTGGCACCAGCTGCGGGCCCTCTCGCACCTGGGCGCGCGCGGGGCCGCTGCCGCCCCGGACATCGAGGGGAACCTGCAGCAGCTGCGCCTGTGGCAGCGCGCGTCTCCGGCCAACCACGACCACCGCGTACACCTGGTGGAGGGCGAGCTCGCGCGGGTGCTGGGGCGCACGGAGCGGGCCCTGGCCCACTTCGACGAGGCCGTCGCGAGCGCTGCCGCCAACGGGTTCCTCCACGAGGAGGCTCTGGCGCACGAGCTCGCCGCGCGATGCGACACCGGGAACCGGACGAGCCGCCTGGAGCGCGCCCGCGCCGGGTATGCCCGCTGGGGCGCCACCCGCAAGATCGGCCGCCTCGACAGCGAGCTCGAGGGGAGGCGGACCACGGGCTGACGCTGCGGGACCGCGTGCCGGTTACGGGCGGCTCCATGTGGGTGTCGCTGCTGCTTCTCGCGATGGGGCTCGCCGCAGACGCCGCCGCTGTCGCAGCAGCCATCGGCGCGTGTGGTGGGCGCCGGGTCGTCCGGGCCTCCTTCGTGTTCGGCGCCTTCCAGGGTGGGATGGCGCTGCTCGGCGCCGTCGGTGGCGCCCTCGCCGGCGCCTGGTTCGGCGATTGGGACCACGTCCTCGCGCTGCTCCTGCTCACCGGGCTCGGGCTGCGAGCAGCGTGGAACGGCTGGCGCGAGGCCCCCGCCGGTGAGGCGCCGCCGTTGTTCGAGACCTGGGGACCGCTGCTCGTCGCGGGCATCGCCACCAGCATCGACGCGCTGGCGGCGGGCGTCACGCTGCCGGCGTTCGGCATCGGGCTCGGGTGGGCCGCGGGCGTGGTCGGGGGCGTCACCACCGCGGCATGCCTGCTCGCTGGCGCTGCAGGCCGACGGCTCGGCGAAGCGTTCGGCCGGCCGGTGCAGATCGCGGGGGGCTTCGTGTTGGTCGGCATCGGCCTGCAGGTCTACGCGTCCCACACGCACCTCTTCGGTTGAGCGCCAGGAGCCCGTGGCGCGCAGGTCCGCGCAGCGGCCTCGCGCCAGGGCTCCTCCCCTGCCCCTGCCCCTGCCCCTGCCCCTGCCCGTCCCGGCCGCTGAGCAGAACGGGGAGGGGCGGTGCCTGGGCTGGTCGGTTCGCTCCGGTGCCGATGCCCGGCCCGGGAGCTGCCGAGGCCCGTCAGCGCGGCGCAGTCCTCCGCCCTGCGAGCCGCTCGGGGGCACGGGCACGGGCACGGGCACGGGCTGGGGAGGAGCCGCGGGGAGAGGCCGCTGCGCGGCCTACGCCCCACGGGCTCCCAGACCGCCTCAACCCCGCCGGGCCTGATCCGAGGAGGCCAAGCGAGGGAGGCTCCGATGGCCATCTCGAGCGAATCCGAAACTCCGCGTACCGAGGGCCGGCGCGCGCGCCAGTACCAGCGCCTCCCGCTGACCGTCGAGGTCGACGTGTCGAGCGCGAACACCTTCTGGACCGGGCTGACGCGCAACGTGTCGCGCGGCGGTCTGTTCCTGGAGGCGGAGGAGCCCCTCCCCATCGGGACCACCCTGGCCTTCACGCTGCGGGTGGACACGCTCCCGGCCGACACCGAGGTGCGCGGGGTGGTGCGCTGGGTGCGCGCCGACTGCGGAGACGATGAGCTCCCCCCCGGGATGGGGATCCAGTTCGTGGGGCTCGCCCCGCACGTCGAGGAGGCGATCGAGCGCTTCATCGACGAGCTGCGGGAGTCCCTGTACTACGACACCGACGAAGACGTCTGAGCCATGTGGACGCTCCTCTTCGCGCTGCCCGCTGCCGCCTACGAGCTCCGCCTCACGGAGGACGGCGCTCCGGTCGCGTGGCCCCGCTTCCCGCAGACCTGGGAGGGCGCGGCTGGTGACGACGCCTTCATGGCTGCCTTCGAGGGCGCTTTCGACCACTGGACCGCCGTCGAGGGTGCCGAGCTCTCCTTCGAGCGCGCGTCCGGCGAGGTCTCCGCGCCCAGGCCGGCGCCCGACGCCGTGAACCTCGTGTTCATGGAGCGGAGCTGGCCGTTCGGGGACGACGCCCTCGCGATGGCGTCGGTGTGGGCCGACGAGCGCGGGAACATCGTTGCCTTCGACATCCAGGTCAACTCCGACGCCGCCTGGGGCATGCAGGGCGAGCCGCTCCGGTACGACCTCGAAGCGGCCATCACCCACGAGGTCGGGCACGTGCTGGGGATCGAACACTCCCCGTTCGCCGAGGCGACCATGTACGCGTCCCACGGCCGCGGTGAGACGTGGCGCCGCGAGCTGGCCGACGACGACCGCGCGGCGGCCGCGTTCCTGTACCCCGCCCGTCCCGGCACCGCCGCACCGTCGCCGGACCGGGACCCCGAGGAGCGGCCAATCGACGTGTTGATCGGCGGCGCACAGTGCGCACACGCTGGTGTCCAGCCCCTCCCGCTGCTGCTCCTGGTCCCGTTCGCCGTTCGTCGCCGCACCCGCGCGCTGGAGAAGCCGTGTTCCTGATCCCGCTGCTCGCAACCCCGTCCGTGGCCTCCACGTACGCCCAGCTCCCCACGCTCGAGGACCTCGACCGCCTGTCGCGGGCCGTCATCACCGGGGAGATCGTCGCGGCCAGCACCGAGCAGGCGCCCTGGGGCCTCGTCACCACCTACGAGATCGCCGTCTCCCAGGTCCTGAACGGCACCGCCGGCAAGACGCTGCGCGTGCAGCTCCCCGGCGGCCGGAAGGACGGGCTGGTCCAGCGGTACGCCGGCGTCCCCGACTGGCTCGTGGGCGACGACGTCCTGGTGTTCGTGCCGCGCACGGGCGTGTTGCCGCTCACCGGGGTGTTCACCGTGGTGGAAGGCGAGGTCCGAGACCCCCTCGCGCGGTTCCCGGAGCCCGTCCAGGTGAGCCAGGTCGCAGATCTGCTGGGTCACCGGGCGCTGGGGCGCTGAGCGGGGGTGGACCCGGGGTGGACCCCCCGCGTCACCTGCGGTCATGGCGGGCGCGCCGCACGCAGGTGATCGGGAACCATGTTCTGGTGGCTGGCGGCGTGTGGAGGAGGTGGTGCGGAGCGGCCTGCGGGGCTGACCGTGGAGGAGGTGCGTGGACACCTCCCCGCGGACCTCCCCGACGGGTCGTCCTGGGCAGAGGACCTGCGCGCAGCCCTCGTCGCGGCCGGGGAGGTCCCCGACGTCTCCGCGGTGTGTCAGGTGGTCGCGATCGTGGAGCAGGAGTCCACCTGGCAGGCCGACCCCCCGGTCGCGGGCCTCGGGAAGGTGGTCACCGCGCAGGTCGACGTCCGGCTCGCGAAGCTCGGCCCGCTCGAGGGCGCCGTCCGCGCACAGGTCCTCGACGTCCGGGGGGAAGGTCGGGCGTCCACCTTCGCGGAGCGCCTCGGCACCGTGCGCACGGAGCGCGAGGTGGATCTGCTGTTCCAGGAGATCGTGGACCACCAGCGCTCTCGCGCGCCCGCCCTGGCCACCGCGGTGGAGCTCGTGTTCCCCACGCTCGAGGAGCGCCTGAACCCGATCGAGACCGCCGGCTCGATGCAGGTGTCGGTGGCGTGGGCCCAGGCGCTCGGCCGCGCCGAAGAGCTCGAGCCGGCCGAGGTCCGCGACCTGCTCTACACGCGCGAGGGCGGCCTGAGGTACGGCACGGCGCGGCTCTTCCTCCACGACGCGGCCTACGACGCGCCCCTGTACCGCTTCGCCGACTACAACGCGGGGGTCTACAGCTCCCGCAACGCTGCCGTCCAGGAGCGGCTGGCGCGCCTGACCGGCCTCGAGGTGGACCCGGACGGTGATCTCCTCACCTGGACGGACCGCGGCCGACCGGCACGCACACAGGACGGCCAGACGATGACCGCCGCCCGGGCCTGGCGCGACGCCCGGCACCCCGAGCTCGACGACGACACGCTCGCCGACGACCTCGCGCGCGAGAAGACGGCGGAGTTCGAGGAGACCGGGACCTGGCGGCTCCTCTGGGCCGACGACACGGCCGCGCTCGGACACGCCCCCGCGTATGCCCGCGTCCCCGACGTGGCGCTGGACTCGCCGAAGCTGTCGGGAGCGAAGACCACGGCCTGGTTCGCGAAGAACGTGGATCGCCGCTACCAGGACTGCCTCCGGCGGCGTTGAGCCGCCGAATGGGGACCCCACCGCGCGCGTCCAGGAGGACCGCTGTGGAGACCCGGCATGTCGATCCTCCTCCTCCTCGCCACCGCCCACGCCGGCGAGGTCCCGACCCACGAGGTCGTCCAGCTCGAGAAGGCCCCTGCGCCCGACCCGAAGAAGGGCGACGGGAAGAACCAGAAAGGCGGCAAGAAGGGCGGCAAGAAAGGCGGCAAGAAGGGCGGCAAGAAAGGCGGCAAGAAGGGCGGCAAGAAGGGCGGCAAGAAGGGCGGCAAGAAGGGCGGTAACGGCGGTGATGCCCCCCTCCGCGGCGACCCGGGCAACGGTGGCGGGCGAGACGGCGGCGGCCCGATCCGCGACAACCCGAGCGGCCCACGGGATGGTGGCCCGCGCCAGCCCCCGCCCTGTGGACGTGACACCCCGAAGCGAGGCGACCGGTGTCCCGAAGGTGGCCCGCGCCAGCCACCCCAGGCCGGTGGCCCCCAGAAGCCGCCGTCGGACAGCGGGCCGTCCGCTCCCAGCCACTCCCGCGGGCCCCGGTACGACTGGGCGGGCAAGTTCGCCCTGGGGGGCGCGCCCGGCTTCCAGATGTCCTCGCGCGACGGCGACGCCTACCTCGACCCCGGGTTCCGCCTGATCGCGCGCTACCGCCCCACCAACGTCCTGGGGCTCGAGCTCGACGCGAGCCACCACGATTCGTTCGGAGCCTTCGGCGGGCAGCGCCGCGCGCAGACCGCGTTCGACGGCCTGCTCACCTTCAACGCCATCCCGCGCACCGGTGGCATCATCGCGTTCGAGACGGGCGCGCAGTTCAACCTGTCCCGCGTCGGCGAGACGGTCGACGACCCGCTCGTCACCGACCCGCGGATCGGCGCAGACCTGGGGATCGTGTTCGGGGGCGCGTTGTCCGAGCACCTCACCATGGAGTTCGGGAACCGCCTCGTGACGTGGCTGTTCGACGAGCACCAGCCCGGTGAACCGCTGCTGGCGTGGGACGCCGGGATGAGCCTCGTCGGCTGGTTCTGACGCAGCCCGTCATCCGTGCGGGGCCTGACCGACGGGCGCCTTGAGGCCCAGGAGCGCCTCGAGCTTGACCAGCTCCTCGGCGAAGTTGCCCGCCTCGGGACCCTGGCGTAGCCACCGGTGGAGCGCCGGGATCTTGTCGATCGCGTCGTCCACCATCGGAGACGTGCCCTTGCGGTACGCGCCGAGGCGGACCAGCTCCTCGTTCTCGTCCCAGGTCGCGAGCAGGTCGCGACAACGCGCAGCCGCCGCGCGGTGCCTCGGACTCGACACGCGGTCCATCAGCCGGGACAGCGACGAGAGCACGTCCACGGCGGGGTAGTGGTTGTGTGCGGCGAGCTTGCGCGACAACACGATGTGCCCGTCGACGATGCCGCGCACCGCGTCTCCGATGGGGTCGTTGGGGTCGTCGCCCTCCACCAGCACCGTGTACAGCCCCGTGATCGAGGCCCCGCCCACCCCGGGTCCCGCGCGCTCCAGCAGGCGCGGCAGCAGCCCGAACACCGACGGCGTGAAGCCGCGGGTCGTCGGGGGCTCACCCGCCGCCAGCCCGATCTGCCGCTGCGCCAGGGCGAGGCGCGTCAGCGAGTCCACCATCAGCAGCACGTCGAGACCTGCGTCGCGCAGCGCTTCCGCGATCGTGGTCGCCAGGAACGGAGCCTTCACCTGCAGCGCCGGGGACTGTTCGCTCGTGGCGACCACCAGCACCGACCGGGCGAGGCCCTCCGGCCCCAGGTTGTGTTCGATGAACTCGCGCACCTCGCGCCCGCGCTCTCCGACGAGGCAGATCACCGTGGCGTCGACCCGGGTGTTGCGCGCGATCATGCCCAGCAGCGTGGACTTGCCGACGCCCGAGCCAGCCACGATCGACATCCGTTGGCCGCGGGCGAGGGTACACAGCCCGTCGATCACCCGGACCCCGGTGGGCAGCATGTCCGACACCAGCTGGCGACGCAGCGGTGGAGGCGCGCCACCCTCGATCCGCCGCCGGCTGGCCGTCGCGGGTGGGGGCTTCCCGTCCATGGGCCGTCCGAGCCCGTCCAGGACTCGGCCCAGGAGCTCTGGTCCCACTGGAACCGACAGAGACTGCGACACGTGGTGCACCGAGGCGCCGAACGCGACACCGTCGGTGGCTTCGAGGGGAACGAGCAGCGCCCGCTGCTCCCGGAACCCGACCACCTCGCACACGGTCGAGGGAGCGACCCGCCACATCGAGCCCACCGTCGCGCCCGGGATCCGGGCCTCGAGCAGCGGACCCACGGCCTCCACCAGCCGCCCGGTGACCCGCTCGGTGGCGGCCTCGTCCAGGGCCACTCGCAACGACGACAGGTCCATCACGACCTCCCTTCGAGCCAGGCGCGCATCGCCTCGTCGAGCCCCGTGACCATGGTCTGCACCGAGGACTCGATGGTGACGTGGGTCGCCTCGACCACCACCCCGGCGGTCAACATCGAATCGGCGCGGACGCTGCTCTGGTGGCGCTCGGGGAGGCCGGCGCGCACGAAGTCCACGGCCTCGGGGGGAACGCGGATCGAGACCCCCTCCTCCCCCTCGATGCGCGCCATCGCGTCGAGCACGATCCGCAGCAGCACCTCGGGCCGGTGCACCAGGTGGTCGCCGAGCGACTTGTGCAGCGCCGCCGACAGCAGCGCCACCACGTCGTGGGCAGCGTGGTCGAGGGCCTCCCGCCGCCCACGGGTGAGCGCGTCCACCAGGTCGGGCAACACCGCCATGCCAGCGCGAGCAGCTCGCACCTCCGCCTCGGCTTCCGCCTCCGCCTCCGCGCGCCCCTCGGCCCGCGCTGCTGCCCGCACCGCGTCGAGATCGACGGGTGGGGGCAGCACCACGGGCAGCGGTGGCAGCGAGAGCGGCTTCGGGGGCGCCAGCAGGGAGACGAAGGACGCCATGGGTCAGACCAGCTCCTCGCCGCCGGTGTAGAGACGAACCACCCCTTCGGCGGCCAGCTTCTGCACGATCTGCACGAGCTCCTCCTGGGCCCGCACGACCTCCGCCTTCGGCTGCGGAGCGAGCAGTTCGATCTCCTCGGCCAGGTCGGACGCGGCGCGGCTCGACATGTTGCGCAGGAAGATCTCGCGCATCGTCGCATCGGCCCCACGGAGCGCGATGATGAGGGTCTGGCGCTCGACGGACTTGAGCACCGTCTGGATGGAGCGATCGTCGAGGTTGCCGAGGTCCTTGAACGTGACCATGCGCCGCCGCAGGATGCTGGACAGGTCGGGATCGGCCTCGCCGATGCGGGTGAGCAGCGGCTCGTTCGACGTGGCGGGCAGGCGTCCCAGCACCTGCGCGGCCCGATCGATCCCCGTCACCTTCCAGCGATCGGTGTTGGACTCGTCGAGCGCGTCGCGCACGCTCCGCTCGATGTCGTCGGCGACGGATGCAGGCACGCCGTCGATCCGCGCCATCCGGATGGAGAGGTCGAGCCTGTCGTCCTCGTCCATCTCGCCGATCACGCGCGCAGCGGTGTCCGTGCCCATCATGAGGAGCGCGACCGCGCGGGTCTGCGGGTGCTCGTCCTGGAGCAGCGCTGCGATGGTGCGCGGCGAGTGTTTGGAGCAGAGCTCTTGGAAGTCGGTCGAGTACTCGCGGCGCAACGCGCCACCCACCCGGCGCCCACGGTCACCACCGACCAGGTCGGGGAAGACGCCGAGCGCAAAGTCGCGGCCGCTGCTGGGCACCACCTTGGAGCGGGCCAGCGCTCGCACGAAGTCACGGACCACCAGCTCGACCACCTGGGGCTCCACCGACGGGAGCTCCACCATGGCGCGGCCGATGTCCTCGACCTCGCGGACCGTCAGGTGCTGGAGCACCTTCTTGGCCGTCTCGCGGGCGAGGTACATCAGGAGGATGGCAGACCGCTGGCTTCCGTTGAGGGCTGCGGCGACGGACTCGTTGCTGGCCTCGGGCATGCTCGTAGCTCCTCAGACACGGTTCCATTGGCGGACGACTTCGGCGGCGCTCTCTGCTTCGCGATCGATCAGCTCGTTGAGCTCGTGGGTGTCGATCGGCTCGAACGTGTCCACCAGTCGGCGCAGGCGCTCGGCGACCGGGACCTCGACGGGTCCGCCGTCGGTCAGCACCGGATCGGGCACCACCTCGGCCACCACCACCTCGGGCTCGAGCGGCTTGACGACGGCGGCCACCACGGGCCGGACCACGAACCAGAACAACAGGAGGACAGCGACCAGCGGCAGCAGGTACCCAGCGGAGCCACGCAGCACCTCGACCGACAGGCCACCCTGTTCGGTGCCCTCCGTCCAGGTCGGCGTGGCGAACGGCAGGTAGCTCACTGCGACCACGTCCTTGCGGGCCGTGTCGAACCCCACCGCCGCCTTGACGGCAGCCTCGATCTGCAGGCGGAGCGCTGCTTCGTCCGGGGTGCCGTTGGCGGCCTTCACGAGCTCGGCGAGCCGAACCTGATCGACCTGCACGGCCACCGACAACCGCTGCACGCCACCTGCAGGGCGGTGCGCCACCTCGTCGACCGTAGGGTAGGAATAGTTCACCGTTGATGCATTCTTGGTAGAGGACGAACCACCCGTGCCTGCAGCGGGATCGCGCTCCGGGAGGTTGGCGTCGACGCCAGGCACCCCGGCGGGGCGGCTGCGGCTGTCGGTGCTCTCCTCGACCACCTCGCTCACGATGGCCTGGCGATCTGCGTCCACGCTGCGAGAGGTGACCTCCTTCGACTGGAGATCGAGCTCGACCGCCGCGGTGACACTGAAGCCCGTGCCGAACCCGAGCACCGGGAGCAGGGACTGGGCCACCGCCCGTTCGTACTTGCGCTCGAGCGAGCCGCGGTACTCGGCGAGGTCCTGCATGTCTCCCAGGTCGCCTTCCCCCGTGCCGGTGGCGAGCAGGTTCCCGCGGTCGTCCGCCACCGACACGTGGTCGGGTTGGAGGCCGTCCACGGCGTTGGCGACGAGGCTCGTGATGGCCCGCACCTGGCCCTGCGAGATCTCGCGGCCCGGCTCGACCTTCAAGAACACGGAGGCAGACGCCGGTCGCTCGTCACCCACGAACAAGGCTTCGGACGCAGGTACGAGGTGCACCTGGCTGCCAACGATGCCTTCGATCCCGTTGAGCATCCGTGCCAGGTCGCCTTCGGCTTCCCGCAGGAACGCCCACCGCTGCGCCTGCGGCGTCAGCCCCAGCCCGAGGGCGGAGACATCGGACAACCCTGGCAGGTCGGTCTCGGAGGCGATCGCGGTCCGGGCGGCCCCGACGCGGTCCGAGGGGACCTGCAGGGTGTCGCCCTTCATCCGGTACGGGATGGTGGCGCGCTCGACCGCGGAGGCCGCGGTGGCTGCGACTTCGTAGCCCTTGCCGGACACGACGGTGACCCAGGACTCCTCGCTGGCCCACCACGACAGCCCGATGGCCGCGGCGACCGCGACGACGATCACGGCGCCCAGGCGGAGCCGGCGTGCGGGATCGAGGCCCTGGAGCCAGGTCAGCAGTGGTTGGATGACACGCAAGGAAGCCTCGGTGCGGGCGGGTTCAGACGGCGAGGTTCAGGAGTGTCTCGTAGGCCGCGATCACCTTGTCCCGGACCGACACCATCGCCTTGAGCGCGATCTCGGCCTCGGACAACGCGATCATCGAGCCGTGCAGGTCCACGTCGCCGCCGGAGGCGAGCTTCGTCAGCGCGGAGTCGGCCTGCAGCGACGTATGATTGACCCGCTCCAACGCTGCTTCCAGCCGCCCCGAAAATCCGGCCTCGAACGAGGTGGCGGATGGGCCGAGGAGGTCGTGGGACGGGAGCGCGGGACGGGCCGCGCCGACGGGCATGGAGGGGTACATGGTCACCTGCCGATGTCGAGGGCGCGGAGCGCCAGGTTGCGGGTCGTGTCGAGCACGTTGACGTTGGCCTCGTAGGCGCGGCTGCTGGTCATCATGTCGACCATCTCGTGCATCACGTCGATGTCGGGGTACGCGACGTACCCGTCGGGGTCCGCGTCCGGGTGCCCCGGGTCGAACACGCGGCGGCCCGCAGAGTTCGCGACGCGCACGTCGGTCACCTCCACCATCGACAGCTCCCGATCGAGCCGCTCGCCGAACACGCTCACCGGAGCAGCTTCGAGCACGGCCGAGCGGCGCTGGTAGGGGCCCCCCTCCGGGGTGCGCGTGGTGCGGGCATTGGCGAGGTTGGACGCGACGGCCTGCAGCCGGACGCGCTCGGCCACGAGGCCGCTGCCGGAGATCCGGAAGGTGTCGAGGAGGTCCATGATCAGCTCCGCCCGTCGGAGACGGCGAACTTCAAGAGCTTGAGGTGGCTGTCGAGACCGCGGGACACGGCCTCGTACAGCAGCGCATTCGCGTTGAGGCGGGCGGACTCGCGCTCGGCGAGGACCGAGTTGCCATCCACCGCCCAGGGCGGCGGCTCGAGCTCGGTGAACACCGGATTGTCGGCGGTCCCGCCCGCGGTACCGACGTGCCGTGCATCGGTGGTGCGCAGCGTCTGCGCTCCGTGCATCACGGACTCGAGGAGCTTGTCGAACTCCACGACCTTGGCGCGGTACCCAGGGGTGTTCGCGTTGGCCAGGTTGCTCGCGGTAACCGTGTGCTGGAGCTGGCGGAGGTCGAGGACCGTCTGCAAGCGCCCCACGAGAGGATCGATTCCTGTGTTCACGTCACCCTCCCGGAAGGACTCACCACCTTCGGACACCCCTCCAAAAGGTTGAGCTGGATGATCACATCCTTTCGCACACCAGGTTCAACGTCTGTTCCTGGCGACAGGATCTCGGTGCGACGCGCGATCCGCCGGCCCTTCGGACCCCGATCCCGGAACGCGGACACCCCCGCGAGCAGACCGACGGGCCTGTGCGCGGGGGTGCCGGGGACCTGCGGGGAGGGACTACTGCGCGTGGCTCCACGCGTCGGTGCGGTCCAGGAAGGCTCGGTGACGCTCGTCCTCCTCCCTGATCAACGTGAAGGTCCCGCCGTTCGAACGGAGGGTCTCGTCGACCGGCAGCCCGGTGCGCATCCCCACCGCCGTGGCCAGCCAGCGGGCCTCGCTCTGCACGTTCGGATCCTCGGACCGGCGAACCGCCAGCGCCGCGAACCCCAGCGCCTCGGCGTCCCGTCCGACCTGCACGAGGCAGTGTGCGAGCCTCAGCTCGACATCTCCGGGCCAGGCATCGTCGAGCGGAGCGGCGGTGACCAGAGGGCCGAGCAGGGGCAAAGCGGCCCCGCAGGAACCGGTCTGCAACGCGTGTCGGGCCGACGCCATCCTCGCGATCGCTACCAGCTCGGCAGGCGCCTTGACCGCGGCCCACGCGGCTTCGGCGCCGGCAACGTCCCCCAGCGCCGCGCGAGCTGCGGCTTCGACCAGCCGGAGCCGAGCGCGCTGGACCGGGGTCTTCGCGAGCCGGCCCGTGTACGCCACGGTGTCGAGCGCGTGCTCCGGCTCGTCCGCGAGCTGGAAGTCCGCGAGGCGGAGGAGCGAATCGAAGTCTTCGATCCCCTGCAGCACCAACGTCTCGGACAACAGCTGGTGCACGGCCAACGCGCGCTCGGTGAACCCGAGGCGCACGAAGGCGTCCGCGACGGGCCCCAGGAGCGAGGCGTCGTCCACGTACGACGCCAGGCCCGGCCTCCAGCACCGGGCCCACACCTCCACGAGCTCCGCGTCGCGCCCATCGCGCGCGAGCAGGCCCACCCGCTCGGTGCAGGCGTCGACCAGCCGCTCACCGACGTCCGCTCCCACCCGCCCCCGCGGGTGCAGGTCCCACAGTTGCGCCAACGCCAGCGCCTCCGACTCCGGATCCCCGTAGCTCTGGTGCACCTGACTCAACACGTACCAGGCGTCGGGCGCGGCCACGCCCCCCGACTCGGCCCAGGCCGTGAGCCTCGGCACCCACGCGGCCCAGCGTCGGGTCCCGTCCACCGACATCGCCACGATCTCCTCGCGCAGGGACAACAGGTCGTCGAGCCGGCCGTGCCGGGCGCGGTGGTAGGCCTGCTGCGCGATCTCGAGGTCCCCGCGCAGCAGCGCCGCGTCGCCCGCAGCGAGCCACGCCACTTCGCGGAACTCGCCGCGCAGGTCCTTCGCCGCCGACTCGAGCAGTGGCCACGCCTCGTCCGCGTACCCGTCGCGCAGGAGCAGATCGCCAGCAAGGAACCGCGATGTCCGGCGCGTGGCGACCTGCGCCAGCGCCCGACCGGTCTCGGCCGGGGCAGGAATCAACGTCGCCTGCGACACGACCGCGAGGCACAACAAGACCTCTTCGTGCGGCGCATCCGTCTCCGCGGCCGCTGCGCACGACGCCCGCGCGGTCCCCCAATCCCGGATCCGGAACGCTGCGTCCGCCCGTGCCAGGAGCGCCGAGGCGGACGGGTGCCCCACCGCCTCCGCCCGCCCGTAGTAGTAGATCGCCTCGCGAGGCATGAGGATCCCGGAGTGGGCGTCACCAAGGCGCCGGAACAGCTCCGACAACGCATCGGGCTCCGACGTCCCGGGCATCAGCGCACGGAGCCGTTCGATCTCGTCCCAGGACGCGGGCTGCGGTTCCCCGAGGACGTCGCGATGTTGCTCCTGCGGAGGCGGCTCCGGGATCTCGAGCCGGATGGTCGTGGGGTCGAGGCTGTAGCTCCGGGCGTCCCGGAGCAGCGGGAGGAGCGCACGCTCGACGGCGGGAGCAGGCCGCCGCGGAGGCCGAGCGAGGAGCTGCTCGACCGACAGCACGTCACCCATGGGCGCGAGCTCCACCACGCCAGGGGCGAGCCGTATCTCCCACTCCAGCGGAGACACCTCCACCACCGATGCAACGAGGTCGGGCTCTCGGAGGCTCAACATCACGAACTCGACGCCGCCACCGACGTCGTCGAGGCGGGCGCTCGACAGGCCCGGCGCGCGCCAGGTCGCCACCTGCCGGCGCAGGTAGGCCCGGTTGTCGTAGACCGCCAACTCGATCAGGTCCCCCCGCGTCCGCGGGAGCACCTCGACGCGGGCGCCGGTCGTGGTCTCGAGGAGCAGGGGACGCGCGGACGCGAGGGCACACCACCACCACATGTCCGCCTCAGAAGCGAGCGAGGAGGCCGACGCCGCCCCGCCAGGCACCGAGTGAGAACCCATCACCACCAGGCAGCTCGGCGCGACGCCCGATCATGATCTCCAGCTCCACCGCACGCACCGGCCCGCCGTTCGCAGGAGCCATCGGCGGGTCCACGAGCCCCGTGTCGATGCGCAACCCGGTCCGCAGCTCTCCCGCGAGCCGGGCGCCGGTCACCACCGGGCCCGTCTCGCCACCTTCGGTGAAGGCGGTCCACGTGGGACCGAGGCCGACGAACGCCTCCACCACGCCGAACGGTCGCCGGGCCTCCGCCAGCAGCGACATGGGCGCGAGCGTCAGCTCCGACCCTTCGCCCTTCAGCCGCCGGAAGTTGGCCTCTGCATCGAGCGCGAACCACCCGCCCATGCGCACCACGACACCAAGCCCTCCGAACCATGCTCCGGAGCGATAGACCTGAGCGATGGCCGGGTCGGACCAGGCCTCGGTGGTGCCGCGGAGCGCGACCCCGACGCTGCTCGTCGGTGGGGTGTCGCCAGGCGGCGGGGACGCTGCGAACGTCGCGGTCGAGAGCAGGGCGATCACCGGCGCCTCCAGACCAGCAGCAAGGTGCCCACCAGGGTCCACGGCGCGCGGGTGGGCGCCTGCGCGCAGCCGACGCCGCCGACTTCCCCGGCGAGCGCCGCCGCCGAAACGACCACCACCCCGGTGTCGGGCGGCACGGCGCCGTCCGTCGGGGGCTCCACCACGGGCAGACCAGTGTGGGTCGCCACCACCAGCGCGGTGTGCACCGCCGCGGCGGTGTCACCCGTTCCACCCGTCTGCGCCCAGGTGCTCGCGACCAGCCAGAGCGGCATCCCGACCTCCGCCACTCCTTCGGCCCGGAGCGGTCCGGGTTGAGCGGCGATCACGCACGCGAGCGGACGTGTTGAGCGGTCGTGAACGGGCGCAGCGACCCGTAGGCCGCGAGCGCGCTGCGGTGGGTGCCACCGGCCTTGAGGCGGTCCCCCAGCCGGTCCAGCGCGCGCACGATGGAAGCCTCCAGCACGGCGAGCGCGTCGTGCAGGCGCCGCTGGTCTTCGGCCGTCGCGTCCCGGGCGCAGAGCTGCACCCGGTGCGTGAGCAGCCCGAGGTCCGGCCGGTTCTCTTCCGACCGATCCACGAAGTCTGCGAGGTGGTGCACCTCTGCCACGAGCTCGTCGACGAGGGTCACCGGCTGCCCGGCTGCGCGGCCAGGAACCCTTCCAGCAGCGGCTCGATCACCTTCGCCACCTTGCGAGCGCGCAGCGCGTCGCCCGTCCGGCCCGCGGCGACGATCTCGCCGAGCGACCACGCGTAGATCGCGCCGAGATCGGCGCACAGCTTCTCCGCAGCCCGCGGATCGAGCGCAGCGGTCAGCTCGGACAACACCTCGCGAGCGCGGTGGAAGTGCGAGACTGCGCCGCTCCGGTCACCCTCCTCGATGGAGAGCGAGCCGAGCTCGATCCGGCGCAACAGCTCCTGGTACAACATCACCAGCACCTGGAGCGGGGAGGCGGTGTCGACCCGCCGAGACCGATAGCTCATGACCGCGTTCATGGGACCTCACGTGGTTGTCATCGAAGAGAACATGCTCGCAATGGAAGCCTGGGTGGACTGCAGCTGCCCGAGGACCGCCTCCATGGCGGTGAACTGCGCGCGCAGGCGCTCGCTCTCCGCGGTGATGCGCTCCTCCCCGAGCGCGATGCGGTCGGCGAGGTCCTCGATCGTGGAGTCGAGCGTCTTGCCACGCGAGACGAGCGAGCCGTTGTCGGAGTCGACGAGGTAGTCGTCGATCCGGGCCCGGAGGTCGCCGAGCGGTCCGTCTGCGGAGGTGAGGAACACCTCCACGCTCTCGGGGTCGGCGTCGAACTTCTCGGCGAACACGGTGGCGTCGAGCTCGAGGGTGCCGTCCCGCTGGGTCTTGATGCCCAGCTCCGACATGCCCCGCAACGCGGTTCCGGCCACGGTGAAGCCGGAAGACACCAGGCGACCGATGTCCTCCACGGCCTTGCGGGTGGAGGACTCACCGACCAGCGGGCCGCGGATGTCCTTCTCTACGTCGAATGCCGACTGGGTGTCCTGGTAACGAATCACTTCGTTGTATGCATCGATCACGGCCTGGAAGCGCGCCTGCGTGGCGTCCAGATCCACCGAGACGGTGGCGGCTTCGGGGGCCGCGGTCTCGGCGAGCAGCTCCAACCGCACTCCGGGAATCGCGCCGCTCAGCGTGTTCGTGGAGGAGACGATGTCGATCCCGGCGACGTTGACCAGCGCGTCCACCGCCGTCGTCTGTTCGGTCAGGACGGGGCCGCCCCCGATCCCTGCGAAGTCCACGTCGATGGAGGCTGCGGAGCCGGTGTTGGTCCCCTGGACCATCAGGAGGTACCGGTTGTTCGAAGCGCCCGTGTCCATGACGTAGGCGTCCACGCCGGCGACCTCGTTCAGCTTCTCGGCGAGGCCCTCGAGGTCGAGGCTGTCGGCGCCCAGCGTCACGGTGCTCGTGGTTCCGCCCACGGTCACGGTGAAGGCGCCAGCGGAGAAGTAGTCGGCGTCGCGCTCGGCGTACCCCTGGCTCGAGGAGGTCTCCGACCGGGCGAGCTGGTCGACCCGCACGGGGTACGAGCCGGGCACGGCCCCGTCCGACGCCGTGATCTTGAACGACGTGGAAGCGGTCTCCGCTTTCCAGGCGCGGAACTTGGACGCCTCGTCGATCTTCCCGATCGCCTCCGACAGCGATGTCAGGCGGTTCTTCACCCCCGCGACGGCCTCGCGTTGTTTCTCGAAGCCGGTCTTCTGCGCAGTGAGCGTAGCCAGCGAAACCCGCCGCGAGGTGACGATGGCGTTGATGAGCCCGGTGGTGTCGAGCCCAGAGACGATCCCGTCCACGGATGGCATGGCGCAGCTCCCTGCCCCACCGTTCGGCACGGAGCGGGCGAAGTTCAGGGTGTTTGAGTGAACATCCGAGCCGATCGCGGTCGAACGTCAGAAACGAGAGCGCCGCGGCCTCGGGCGCTCAGGAGCACCCGCGGTCGCGGCGGTGGGGGACGGGGATCGTCCCGGGGACTTGCGGCCGAAACCGGCACCGGTGGCGGAACCGCGCCGCCACCGGCGTCGGTACCGTCAGCCGATGAGGCGCAGCGCCGACTGGCCCAGCTGGTTGGCCTGTCCGAGGACGGCCACGCCGGCCTGCGCCATGATCTGGAGCTTCGACATCTCCGCCGTCTCGTACGCGTAGTCGGCGTCACGGATGCGGGACTGGGCGCCCTGGATGGACTCGGTGTAGGTGCCGAGGTTGCGGATGGAGGACTCGAGGCGGTTCTGCGAGGCACCGAAGTCGCTGCGGTAGCTGTTCACCAGGTCGAGCGCTGCGTCGAGGTCGGTCAGGGCGGCCTGGGCGCCGGCCGCGCTCGACAGGTCGATGGCGGTCGCGTCGACGCCGAGGGTCGTGGCGCGGAGGTCACCGAGGGTGATGGCGATCCGGTCGTTCGCGCTGTCGTTGATGCCGACCTGCACGTTGAGCGTGGTGGCCGTGCCATCCGAGAGCTGGACCCCGTTGAACTCGGTCACCGCTGCGATGCGGTCGACTTCGCCCGCCAGCTGCGTGAACTCGTCGTCGATGTAGGCGCGCTCGGTGTTGTCGAGGGTTTCCGAGGACGACTGGACCGCGAGCTCGCGCATCCGCTTGATGACGTTGCCGACCTCGTTCGTCGCGCCTTCCGCCACTTCGATGACGGAGACGCCGTCGTTGGCGTTCCGCATGGCCTGCCGGAGGCTCTTGCCCGCTGCGTCCAGGTTCTCCGCCATGCCGAGGCCAGCGGCGTCGTCCGCGGCCTTGTTGATGCGGAGGCCGGACGAGATGCGCTCGAAAGAGGTCTTGAGCTTCGCGGTCGTCTTGCCCAGCTTGTTGAGGGCGTTCGCGGAAGCCATGTTCGTGTTGACGGCAAGCATCACCGGTCTCCAATTCGAGGCGTTTGGGTTTTGTTATTTTGAGGTCGCGGTGCCTCGTTCGCCTCTGGGGACCTTCTCGGATCGGCTCCTTGTGGGTTCAAGCGGATTTCACTCTCAAGGGACCACACCTGCTGCCGACCCGGTCGGGCCGGCGGGCGACCCGTGGGCACCAGGATGCCAGGAGATAGCCTCCCAGGCCGGTTCTCGCGGCTCCGGCGTCAGGGCGCAGGCCGGTAACCGCGGTGAGACCGCCCCACCCAGGAGCGCCGAGCCCTGCGGGCCAGACCGGCCGGAGCCGATGGGTGTTCCTTGGTCATCGGGGCGGCGGCCGGCGACTCCGGGCTCCGGGTTCGGAGACCGGGGCGTAACCAACCCCCCGTCCGGGCATCGCGGGGGGCGTACGCGGCGCGACCGCGCCGGGGGGCGCTACCGGAGGAAGTCGAAGAGCTTCGTGCTGGAGCCGGCAGCCGTCACCTGCAGCGCGGACTGGTAGCTCACCTGGAGCTGCGCGAGCTGGGTCAGCGCCTCCGTGGGGTCCACGCTGGTGCTGTCGGTCAGGCGGCCCTCCAGGAGGAGCGCGAGGTTGGTGGCCACGGCCACGGCGTCGTCGACGCGCATGCCGCGGTACCCGACCTCCTGCCGCGCGGCGACCACCTGCGCCCGGGCGGCCTCCAGCGGATCCAGCGTCGCCGCCACCGCATCCGGGTCGTTGGCGACGAGCGCCGCCTCCAGGTCCGTCAGCACCTGGAACACGTCCACTCCACCCTGGAACACGGACGACCCGTCGAACGTGGTCTCCACCGCCTGCTGGTCCCCGACGAGCGTGGCCGAAGTCGCGGCGGCGCCGACGTAGGCGCCGGTCGCGTCGAAGGCGGCGCCGTCGAAGGCGTCACCGGCGAACACCGAGCGCCCCGCGAGCTTCGTGTTCGCCAGGCCGAGCAGGTCCTCGCGCAGGCTGCGGATCTCGATCGCCGCGGCGGAGCGCTCGTCGTCCGAGTACGTGTCGCTCGAGAGCTGCACCGCGCGCTCCCGTGCCCGGTTCACGAGGTCCGTCACCGAGCCAAGCGCGGCATCTGCGGTGTCGAGCACCTGGCGGGCGCGCCCTGCGTTCTCCACCCAGGTCTGCTGGTCACCGATCCCTGCGGCGAGTCCGTGCAGGTTGGACCAGAGGCCCGCGGCGTCCGAGGGCCGCTGCAGGTCGGTTCCGGAGATGGCCACCGAGGAGGCCCGGTCCAGGCGGGCCCGAACCGAGGCGAGCCTCGCGGCGGACTGCTGGGCGCTGAACAGCGGGTTGTTTCTGACGATCACGTGGCCTCCTCTGGAAGTCGATCTTCGCTCGCGCTTCGCACGAGCGAAGCTCAATGTTCGTGTCTCGCTCGCGGGTCAGGGCTCCGCCCCCGACACCGCGCGTACCGAGGTCCATCGACCCTGGGTCAGCCGATGGACAACAAGGTCTGCAGCATCTCGTCGGCGGTCTGGATGACCTTCGCCGCCGCTGCGTAGGCGGTCTGGTGCTGCACGAGCGACACGGCCTCCTCGTCCAGATCGACCGACGTGAGGTTCGCGTACAGCTCCTGCGCGTCCTGCAACCTCGCCCCCGCAGTGTCGGCGCGGGACGAGGCGAGCGACACCTCGGAGCCCACGCGGCTGACCAGGGCCGACATCGCTTCGCCGGCGCTGCGTCCACCGGCCACCACCTGCTCGCGCACCGCGATCAGCGCGGTGAGGTTCCCCCCATCGCCCGCGAGGGCGCTCGGCAGCGCTGCGAACGCCCACGCTCCGGGATCGGCCTGGAGGTTGGCGTCGAGCCGGATCCCCTCGGCGACCGAACCGGACGCAGGCAGCTGGAACACCGGGCCACCTGGAGCGCCGGACCGTCCGAACCCCGCGGCCTGCTGGTTGTTCAGCGCCGTCGCGAGGCCGGCGACCACGACGTCGAGCTCGTCGCGCCAGCTCACGAGGTCGGCCCGCGCGTTCAGCTCGCCCCCGAGCTGCCCGGACACCTCGTTGGTGACCACCACGCGGGCGTCGTCCACCGACAGGAGGAGCTCCGGGGTGGCGCCGCTCGCGTCGAGCTCCAGCGTCCGGGCGAAGCCCCGCGACACCGCGGCGTGGCCACCCACGAGCACGGTCGCGGTGCCGTCGGGCTCGAAGTGGGCCGTGGCGCCCAGGTTGTCGGCCAGTCGGGCGAGCGCCTGGTCCCGGCGGTCCGCCAGATCCCCTGGCCCGAAGGTGCCCCCGCCGCCGCGGGCGATCTGCTCGTTGAGCGCGGCCACCTCGGCCAGATCGGCGTTGGCGGCCTCCACTCTCGCTGCCGCCACTTCGTCCCGTTCGGCGATCCCGTCGGAGAGACCGCCAGCGACGCCGTTGACGGTGTCGACGAAGCTCCTCGCGGCCATCGTCACGTTCCGGCGCAGGCCGTCGTCCGAGGGGTCGGCGGTCGCCGCCTGCATCGACGAGAACAAGGCGTCGACGGTCTGACGCACCGAAGTGCCAGCGCTGGGTTCGAACAGGGTCTCGAACGTGGCGAGGGCAGAGCGGTGCGACTCCTGGGCGCCAGCATCCCCAGTCGTGCGGAGCAGTCGCCCCAGCGCGAGCGGATCGCCAGCGCGGGAGACCCCGTCCAGCCGGACGCCCTGCCCGAGGAAGACGAGCCCGCGGCGCACCGGGTCGGCGGTCGAGGAGTCGACTCGCTTCCTGGTGAACCCGGCTGTGGAAGCGTTGGTTACATTGTGCGTGGTGGTCTCGAGACGCGCGCTCGCTGCGCGCAACCCGGTGAACCCGGTGGTCAGGGAATTCAGGACGGACATTGGTCACCTCAGCTCACCGGACCGCCCGTAGGTGGTGGGTGGCCAGCTCGGGTCCACGCGCTGCACCACCGCCAGGACGGTGCGAGCGACAGCTTCGAGCCGCTCCTCGTCCGCGCGGAGGCGGGACAGGGCGGCGCTCAGTTCCGGCGTCCGCTTCGGGCGTCGCTCGGTCAACAACACCTTGAGCTCGAACAGCGCGTCCACGCGCTCCCGGTTCCAGCGAGCGAGCTCAGCCCCACGCAACGCGCGCGCCGCCTCGATCTGGCGGTGCGTGATGTCGCGGAGTCGGTCGAGCGCTGCCGAGACCTCGCGGGAGCCACCGGCCCCCGCTGGGGTCACAGATCACCCAGCAGCCGGTTCACGACGGCGTCGAGATCCACGCTCGACTCGTAGGTGCCCGCATCCAGCGCGGCACGCACCCGGTCGACCTCGTCCGTGCGCGCACGCTCCTCGTTGCGCGCGGCTTCCCGCATGCGCTCCACGAAGCGGGCGGCATCCGAGACCTCCACCTTCTCGGGTGCGGTGCCTTTGGGTCGCTGCGCCTTGCCTGCGTCCTCACGCAACCGGGGAAACGTACCAGCAACGAGCGGAATCGACGGTGGGTTGATTTTCATGGCCGACCTGTGGGCGCAGGGGTTGTGTTTTCCAGTCGGATCGGAGGCACCGATCCTTGAGATCCTTCTAGCCACGAGGAGGGATCCACCGCCGTACCGCCGGTTCGAACCTCAAAATGGAGGTGCGGACCAGTGGATCTCCCCGTGGTGCCGACGCGCGCGATCCGCTGGCCGGCCTCCACCACCTGACCCTTCACCACCTCGAGGGTGCTGCAGTGTGCGTAGCGGCTGGTGACTCCGTCTCCGTGATCGAGCACGACCAGGTTCCCGTACGTCCCGGCAGGACCTGCGGACAACACGGTCCCTGCCCGACCCGCCGCGATCGGGGTCCCGATCGGAGCGCCGACGTCGACGCCGTGGTGGAACTTCCGCGCGCCGTGAAGTGGATCGGCGCGCCAGCCGAACCCGGAGGTGCGGCGGATCACGCCCTTCCCGGCTGGCTCCGGGTCGTGGTGGTGATCGGGACGCCGCGTGGCGGCGGGCACGTACGCGCGGGAGGGATCACCGAACCCGCCGCTGTCGACGATCTGGCGGGCGAGGGTCTCCTCGATGATGTCGGAGAACATGGCGGCCTGCCCGTCCATCCCCGGGAGCTCCAGGTCGGTGAGCAGCTGCCGCACGAGCATCACCTGGAACTCGCGCTGCACGGTGGCGTCCTCCTCCTTGGCCGCGTTGCGGCGCGGGAGCTCGGTGGGGGCCTGCGGACCGGTGATGCCTTCGATCAAAGCGCCACCACCTCGGCGTGCAATGCGCCCGCCGACTGGATGGCCTGCAGGATCACCACCAGGTCCCTGGGGGTGACGCCCATCTTGTTGAGCGCGGACACCAGATCCCCGATCGTGACGCCCTCGACCAGGACGAGCTCCGAGTCGCGCTCGGCCACCGACACGTCCGCGTTCGACACCCCGGCGGTCTCGCCGCGGGAGAACGGCGCCGGCTGGCTGACCGCGTTGTTCCGCCGCACCTCGATCGTGAGCCCTCCGTGGGCGACGGCCACGGCGGAGATGCGGACATCGGCTCCCATCACCACCGTTCCGGTGCGTTCCGAGACGACCACCCGGGCCGGGGCGTCGATGTCGAGCTCCACCGCCTCCACCAGCGCCGCGAACTCGGGGAACCGATCCGCGAACTCCGGGGGCACGGTGATCACCACGGTGGACGCCGTCGCGGCGCGCGCCAGCTCCTTGCCGAACGCCGCGTCGATCGCGGTGGCCAGGCGGGAGGACGTAGTGAAGTCGGGCTTGGACAAGGTGTACTCGACCTCGGCGGCCTTCCCCAGGTCCGGGGCGGACGCGACCTCGCGCTCGACGATGGCGGCGGACGGCACGCGCCCGGTGGTCGACGTGTTCTTGCGCGCGCCCGAGCCCGCCGACTCGACCGCATAGCCCCCGACCACGAGCGGTCCCTCGGCGACCGCGTAGACGTTGGCGTCGGGTCCGACGAGCGGCGTGAGGAGCAGGTACCCGCCCTCCAGGGAGATCGCGTCCCCAGTGGAGGCGACCGAGACATCGATGCGCGTGCCGGTCCGCTGGTCGGGGCCGAGCGTGGCGCTCACCATGACCAGCGCGACGTTGCGGGCGACGATGTCCTCGACGGACAGGGAGACCCCGAGGCCCTGCAGGCGCGACGCCAGCGCCCGGATCGCGGCGAGGTTCCGCGCAGAGTCTCCGCTGCGTCGCAGACCGACCACGAGGCCGGCGCCCGTGAGGTGGTTGTCGCGGATGCCGTGGAACGTCGCCACGTCCTTGGCGCGCACCGCCTCGGCGACACCTTCGAACGATGACCAGAGCAAGGGCAACCAGAACATGGGGGGACTCCCGTGGCCCCCCCTTCGGACAGCGGTCGAGAAGGTTGAGATCCGATCCTCGGCCGCCACCTTTTATGTATCTGTTACTTGTTCATGGGGGAGAAACGACGAACGCCCGGTCCGGGCGGACACGGGCGCAGAGGGGCTTCCCGAGCTGGAGCGCTCAGAACGGCCAGAGGTGATCGAGGGCCCGGGTGAGGATTCCCGGCCCCTGCTTGTCGGCCACCACCCCCGAGCCGGTCACCTCGAACTTCGCCTGCGCGAGGCGGTCCGAGACCACCGTGTTGTCCATCCGGATGTCCCGGGGCCGCACGACACCGTCGAGCACGACGTACTGCGTCTCCCGGTTGACACGCACCTGCTTGTAGCCCCAGATGTGCAGGTTGCCGTTGGGCATGACCTCGATCACCTCGCAGGTGAGCATCGTCTCGATGGCCGAGCCCCGCGAGGTACCGCCGGTGCCGCTGTACGCGCTGGTCGCCCCCGCGCCGAGCGCGATCTTGCCGCCCATGTCCGGGTGCGCGTCCAGGATGCCCTTCTCGGCGCCGAGCAGGGCATCGATGCCTGCCGCCACGGTGCTGTCGCGGGCCGTGTCCGTCGAGGCGTCGATCGCCGTGGTCGTCTGCTCGAGGATCAACACCGTCACGAGGTCACCGACCTGGCGCGCGCCAGCATCGAGGCCGACGACGCGCCGCGCCTGGACCTCGTTCCACAACGAGCCGGGCTCGGTGGTGGTGACCACGTCCGCGTTCGAGACCTCGGGCCGCTGGGGAGGCGTCAGGGGTGGCTCGGTCTTCTTGGCCAGGGCCAGGGAGCAACAGAAGAGCAGGGACACGGGGACCTCCGACGTCAGAGCGCGACCGTGGTGGCGTCGACCAGCCGACCCACCACCACCCGGTTCGTCGCGGGGACGAACACCCGCACCTGCTCCCCCACGCGGGCATCGCGGAGGAGGCGGGCATCACTCTTGATCTCGAGGTCGCCGCTGCGCACCGACAGCGCGACCACGGTCCCTGCGACGACATCGGGCCGCGGTGCGACCACGAGCGACGTAAGTACGACTCCTTCTTTCAGCGTTGCCGTCGCCACCCACTGGCCGGCGGGCACGCTGGCGCCCGACCAGGAGCCGAGCCGCACCGGCGCGAGCGTCCAGGCGACCTCGGTGCCCACCGCCGCCGGAGCCGTCGCCACCGGCGCCTCCACGAAGACGTCGAGGACGGGCCGGAGCGTGAACTGACGGTCCCCGACCCGCATCCGGAGGACGGGATGGGCGCGACACGGGTCCCCGTCGAACGCCACGGCGCCGTCGGGTACCGCGGCAGGGTCGATCCCGGGGCTCCGCAGGACCACGCGGGTTGCGCTGCACTCCGCCGCCACCCAGTCGACGAGGGTGTCCGTCCACATGTCAGCGGCGCAGGTTCACTGCGACCTGCAGCGACTCGTCAGCGGCCTGCACGACCTTCGAGTTGAGCTCGTACACGCGCTGGGCCTGGATCATGTCGATGAGCTCGGTCGCCACGTCCACGTTCGACTGCTCGAGGAAGCCCTGCACCACCTGAACGTCCGTGCCGGCGTCGACCTGGGCAGCGTCTCCGCTCTGTGGGCTCATCTGGTACAGGTTGCCGCCGCGCGCCATCAACCCGGCCGGGTTCACGAAGCGGGCGAGCTCCATCTGCCCGACCACGGCGTCCTGGCCGTCGCTCATGGACGCGTGGACGGTTCCGTCGTAGTCGATCCGGATCGACGCCGCACCGGCCGGAATCTGGATGTCCCCCGCCACGCGCAGGCCGCTCTGGGTCACCAACATGCCATCGACGTCCTGCGTGAACTGGCCGTCGCGCGTGTACAGGCGCTCCCCTTCGTTCGTTTCCACCACGAAGAAGCCGTCCCCCTGGAGCGCGACGTGCAGCGGGTCGTTGGTCGCGACGACCGTGCCCTGGCCATGGTCGCGCTCGATCCCGGCGAGGCGGACGCCGTTGCCGAGCTGCAGCGTGTTGGCCTGTACCCCGCCGGTGGCGAGCTGCTGGTAGAACAGATCCTGGAACGCGTCGCGCGACTTCTTGAAGCCGGTCGTGCTGACGTTCGAGATGTTGTTCGCGATCGTGTCGAGGCGGTGCTGCTGGGCGGTCATGCCGGACGCAGCGGAGTACAAGGCGCGCATCAGCGACCTCCGAACCGGTTGAGACGGGCGTCCAGGTCGTCGCTGGCCTGCATCGCCTTCTGGTGGGCTTCGAACATGCGGCTGGCCTGCACGAGCTCGACCATCGCCGCCACTGCGTTCACGTTGCTGGTCTCGAGCGCGCCCTGGACCACCTCGGCAGAGGCGGACCCCAGCGTCCCGGTGGCGCGGAACCCGTTGAGTCCCACCTGCTCCACCGCGCCGTCCACGACAGAGAGCCTCGCGACCTCCTGGTCACCGGCGAACACGGTGCCGTCCGGTCCGACGCGGACCACCTCGCCCTGCGGCAGCTCGATCGGGCCGCCGTCGCCCTGCACCGGCCTGCCACCCGCGTCGACGAGGAGGTTCTGCGCGTTGACCGAGAAGCGCCCGTCGCGGGTGAGGAGCTGGGACCCGCCGTCGTCCACCACGAAGAACCCCGAGCCGCGGAGCGCGAGGTGGGTGGACACGTTGTCGGTGACGATGGACCCGTCCGTGGGATCGAACGACGCCCCGCGGTTCATCGCGTAGACCTTCCCGAGGGCGTGCTCGGACGGACCGACCACCTCGTGGAACGAGCGCGTGGCCTTGAAGCCCGTGGTGGAGGCGTTGGCGACGTTGTTGGCGATGATCTCGTAGTTCGCCCACGCGGCCGAGGCGCCCGACAGCCCGACGTAGATCTCGCGGCTCACCGCACGCTCCGGCTCAGCGACTGCTGGATCTCGTCCGAGTCCACCATGGTGAGCATCCGCTTGCGGAGCTTCTCGCGCGCCTCGGTGAGGATCTGCGACACCCGCGACACGGTGATGCCGAACACCTGGGCGATCTCGGCCAGCGTCAACTCGTTGCCGTAGTACATCATCACGCACTGCCGCTGACGCTCGGGGAGCTCGAGGATGCTGGTCTTGAGGGCTTCGCGGACCTCGGTCGCCACGATGCCACCGAGCGCGGAGAGCGAGGGGTCGGCGAGGCGCTCGGACAAGGCGCGGCTGCTGTCCTGGCCATCGTCGGGCGCGTCGAGCGGGACGTGGACGACGGGCTTGGTGCGGTCGACGGCAGCGTGGTACTCGTCGAGCGAGATGCCCAGCCGCTCCGCGACCTGCGTGGCGGTGGGCGTCTGGCCGTTGGCGCGCCGCAGCTCCTCTGCTGCCAGCAGCACGCGCTTGGACAGCTGCCGACGGCGCCGGCTGAAGGAGTCGTTGTCCCGGAGGGCGTCGTACATCGCCCCCCGAACCCGGTACTCCGCGAACGTCGTGAACTGGATGCCCCGCGCCGGCTCGAACCGGTCGAACGCTTCGAGGAGCCCGATCGCGCCCACGGCAGCGAGATCGTCGAGGGGGATCTGCAGCTCGCTCGACAGCCGCTCGTGGAGGCGCCGGGCGATGAACATGACCTTGGACTGGAATCGCCTGCAGACCTCGTCGCGGGTCATGCCCTCGACCAATCGCTGGGATTCATCGGTCTGGTATCGAAGCACGCCCCCTCCGGGGATCGGGATTGATTTGTCCATCGACTGTGCGACCTCGCTCTTGAGGGCTTCGGCGCGGCGTGCCATCAGGCGGCCCGCGTGCGTTCGGGGGAGCGGATGTCGACCGTCCCGATGCGCTCGATGTGCACGGTGGGGAGGAGCTCCGCGCTGCTGACCACGGCGAGCCGCGGCAGCGTGCGCTCGATCAGACGCCGGAGCGGAGCGCGGGCGAGCGGCGGCGCCAGCAGGACGAAGGTCCCACCGGACTGGTGCAGCTCCCATTGCTCGCGGATCCGCACCACGAGCCGCCGGGCGAGCTCGGGTTCGAGGGCCAGCGTGGGCGCGCCGCCGCTCTCCGTGGCCTGCAGGCTGCGCAGGACGAGATCCTCGGTCTCCGGCGCCAGGGACAGGAACCGGAGCGACCCGTCGGCCGCGGTGTACTTGCGGGTGATGGTCCGGGCCAGGCGCTGCCGCACGAACTCGGTCAACACGTCGGGATCGCGGGTGCGGCCCACGTAGTCCGACAGCGACTCGAGGATCGTCTGCAGGTCGCGGACCGACACCCCTTCGCGCACGAGGTTCCGGCACACGCGGAGCAAGGCGTTGCGGGTGAGCGGCTCGGGGACCAGATCCTCGACGAGCCGGGGGTGATCGGCGGCGACCCGGTCGAGCGACCGCGCGAGCTGCGCGCCGTCGAACAGCTCGTGAGCGACGAGCCCCACCACCTCCACCAGGTGGGTCGACAACACCGTCGGGACGTCGACCACGGTGTACCCCATGGTCTGCGCCTTGAGGACCATCGCGTCACCGATCCAGAGCGCGGGCATGCCGAACACCGGGTCCTCTCCGGGAACCCCCTTCAAGGTGCCCTTCGCGCCGCCGGGGTCGAGCGCCAGGTGTTGCCGGGCGTGGACCCTGCCGCGAGCGACCTCCTCGCCGCGCAACAACACGGCGTACTCGCCACCCTGCAGCCGGAGGTTGTCCCGCAGGTGCACCCGCGGCAGCACCACACCCAGATCCTGCACGATCTGGTTCCGCAGTCGCTGGATGCGCTGCACCAGCTCCGCGCCCTTCTGCTCGTCGATGAGGTACAGCAGGTCCGGGCCGACCTCGATCGAGAGGGGCTCGATCGGCAGCAGATCCTCGACCGCGACCTCGGCCCGCGCGGCCGGAGAGGGTTCGGCAGGGGAGCCATCGGCGGCCCGCTGGGCCTTCGCGGGCTGCTGGTACAGCTGCCAGGCCGCCGTACCCACGACAGCGGCCATCAAGAGGAAGGGCAACCGGATGCCGGGCACCAGGGCGAAGGTGGCGACACAGGCTGCGAGGAGCCCCAACACGCGGGGCGACGAGAGGAGCTGCGCTCCGACCTGGTCGTGCAGGGGCCGTTTGTCCACGTCGGAGACGCGCGTGACCAGGAGCGCGGCCGCCAGCGAGACGACCAGGGTCGGGACCTGGCCCGCCAGTCCGTCGCCGATGGTCAGGATCACGTAGGTGTGAACCGCGTCGCCGAGGCTCATGTCGTGCTGGAGCACCCCGATGAGGATGCCTCCGAAGCAGTTGACGAGCGTGATCGCGATCCCCGCGATCGCGTCCCCCCGTACGAACTTGCCAGCGCCGTCCATTGAGCCGTAGAAGTCGGCTTCCATGGCGATCTCAGCGCGACGCTGTCGGGCGACCCGCTCGTCGATGAGCCCGGCGTTGAGCTCGGCGTCGACAGCCATCTGCTTTCCGGGCATCGCGTCGAGCGTGAACCGGGCGGCCACCTCGGCGACGCGCCCAGCGCCTTTCGAGATCACCACGAAGTTGATGACGATGAGGATCACGAACACGACGGCGCCGACGATCACGTTGCCGCCGACGACGAAACTGCCCATTGCGGCGATGATCTGCCCGGCAGCGCCCATCGACTCGCCGCCGCCCAGGAGGACGGCGCGGGTGGTGGCGACGTTGAGGGCGAGGCGGAAGACGGTCGTGACGAGCAACAGGATCGGGAACGCAGAGAGGTCGACCGGCCGCCGCACCGACAATACCGACAGGAACAGCAGCAGCGAGATGGTGATCGATGCCGTGATCAGCGCGTCGATCGCGAACGGCGGGAGCGGCACCAGCATGATGGCGAGGAGTCCGAAGACCCCGCCGGCGAGGAGCAGATCACCCTGCTCTGCCAGCCGCTGAAAGCGGGGGCCCCAGGAGTTGGTAGCGGTGGTCGCGCGATCGGACATCCGTGCCCTTCGGCGCATCGACGGAGGAGTTGAGTCCAAGCGGCCAGGCGACCCCAGGATCAGCCAGTGGACGAGGTGGATCGGCAGGTGGCCAAGATCGGGCTGGTGGAGTCGGCCGGGTGGTCCGAGGGGTCTCAAGCCGCGGCTCCCTGGTCCGACGGGTGGGCACGGCGACGGAGCGACCATGACGACCCTGCAGCGCATGCACCGGATCGCCGCACACCAGGAGCGGGTGGCGCGCATGGAGCTCGCAGAGGCCGAGCTCGAGCGGTCGAGCCACCAGCGTCAGGTGGACGATGCGGGCCGGAGCGTGTCGTCGGCGCTGAACCACCCCTCGTTCGACCAGGAAGACCACCTCCAGCGCCACGGCTACGCCCTGCGCATGGAGATGAACCGCCGCGCTGCGGAGCGAAAGCTCATCGACCGGCAGCGCGAGGTCGGCGCCCGCCGCGAGCGGCTCGAGTCGACGAGCCGCGAGAAGGGGAAGCTGTCGAGGTTGATCGAGCTCCGTGACGCTGCGGACCGCGCCGAGTCGAGCATGCGCGACCAGCGCCGACTGGACGAGACCGGGCTCCTGGCCTGGTGGAGGACCTGATGAGGTTGCCGAGGATGCGCAAGGAAGTGGTGGTGATGGCGATGGGGGCGCTGTTGACCTGCGCCGCCGGCTACGCAGCGGTCGACGAGGGCGGTGCCGGCGCCAGGCGTCGGGAGACGCCGGAGGCTGCAGGGTTCCAGTCGCTGGCCGACGAGCTGCGCTCCCGCGAACGGTCCCTCGAGCGGAGGGAGCTCTCGGTGACGGAGCGCGAGCGGGAGCTGCGCGCGATCGAGGCCCGGCTCGCGGAGCGCGCCAAGACCCTCGAGGAGCTGCGCGCCGGGATCGACGAGCTGCGCGAGCAGGTGGACCAGGAGCAGCGGGCGCGCGTGGAGTCGATCGCGCGGTCGATGGAGACCATGAAGCCGGCTTCGGCAGCGAAGGTGCTGCAGGCCCTGGACCTGCCGCTCGCGATCGATGCGGTGCGGTTGATGGGCAGGAGCAAGGCCGGCAAGGTCCTGGCGGCGATGAGCCCGGCCAACGCCGCGCGCATCACCGAGGGCCTGGCGCGGGCCCCGCGCTCCCAGCCGGTCCAGGCGCCGACCCCGTGAACCCCGCGGCGCTGGCGCAGTGGTTGGTTGCCGCGCCACCGGCACCGGCAGGAACGGAGCCGGTCCTCCCGCTGGCGCCGAGTCTGGGCCGGCCCTTCTCGAACGTCTTCGAGAGCTGGGCACCCAGGAAGAAGGTCCCGGTCGCGCACCTCGGACCCGGCGCGAGCCCTGTGCCGGCGCCGGTGGTGTCCCCGGAGCTGCGTCGGCTCGTCGCTGCTCCGGAGCCGTCTCCGGAGCAGGATCATCCCCGACGCACTCCGCGCCCCGGGCGCAGCGCCGCCGACGAGGCCGTGCTGGCCGCCTGGGTGAGCACGCTGGTCCCACCCCCTGCCAGACCTTTGGCGCAGCCCCTCCCCGCGCCGCCACAGCTCCGCGTCGCGCAACCCCTCCCCGGGGCGCAGCCCGTTCCCGTGGCGCAGCCCCTCCCCGCGCCGCCACAGCTCCGCGTCGCGCAACCCCTCCCCGGGGCGCAGCCCGTCCCCGCGCCGCCATCCGAAGCGCCAGCCGCCGAGCGGGCGGTGGCGGACCGGTCCGTCGCCGCTCCGCCACCCGTGGTGCCGGCCGCTCTCCCGGTTCGCCTGGAGACGCCTGCGCCCACCCCGTCCGAGCCCGCGCCCGCGCCCGCCCCGTCCCGCGTGGACACCGTACCCAGCGAGCTCTCCGGCCTGGCGGGCGCCACCTTCACGCGGCCCGCCTCGCCCGCTGCCGCCGAGCCGGTGTCCGCTCCGACGCTGGTGGCGCTCGAGGAGGTGGCTTCGTTCGTGGTCGCGGGTCCACCGCCCGTCGAGCGCCCGACCACCGACGCCCCCGGCAGCGACCCGGGCCAGCCACCGCCGGAGCGGCAGTCGAGCCCCGACGAGCCCGGGTTCGACGAAGTCTCCTTCGGGGAGCGGTCGGCCGGCGAGGCCCCGACGGAGGCGCGTCCCCTCCTCACCCGGGTCGAGCCCCTCCCCTCCAGGACGTCGGAGCAGGCCGCAGCCGTGCCCCCGTCGGTCTCCACCGAGGTGGAGGTCGTCGAAGCGCGGACCGAGCTGGCGCCCGATCTGCACGTGGAGGTGCGCGCCGAAGGGCATCGCCTCGAGGTGGTGGTGCACACCACGCCGTCCCAGGTGTCGCAGTACCACGACCTCGGAGCCGAGCTGCAGGCCTCCCTGCAGCACGGCGGCTTCGACCTCGGCGGGTTCAGCGCCCGCGGGGACCGCCGGGAGCCGTCGACGGGTCCGGCCGCCCACGGACCTGCTGTTGCACGTCCGAACCGCCCGCGCGCCGCCCGACGCGGAGGCCGGTACGCCTGACGGGGGATCCGCCGGACGATCCCTCAAGCGCGGGGGGGCTCGTCCGAAGGGGCGGTGAGGCCCCCAATGACCGACGCCACGCAGATCCCCGCGCTCGCGAGCTTGTACCAGGCACCCGTCGAAGCCAACACCGCCGGGACCACCGCGCTGGGGCAAGACGCGTTCCTGCGCCTGCTGACGACCCAGCTCCAGTACCAGGACCCCACGAGCCCCGTGAAGAACGAGGACTTCGTGGCGCAGCTGGCGCAGTTCTCGAGCCTGGAGCAGCTCACGAACGCCAACAGCCAGCTCGAGGGCGTCTACGCGGCCCTGGCGGCCCTGAACAACGCGTCGATGGCCTCGCTCGTGGGGACCGACGTCGTCGCCCGCGGCGACCAGTTCGCGTACTCGGGCGAAGGCGAGGTCACCCTCGACTTCGAGTCCCCGACCGACCTCAGCAACGCCACCTTCACCGTGTACGACGAGGACGGAGGCGTGGTCTACACCGGCGAGCTCGGCAAGACCCCCGCAGGCGACGGGTCGTTCGTGTGGGACGGGCGCGACGCCAGCGGCGTCACCGTGCCGCCGGGCGACTATCGGTTCTCGGTCACCGGCTACGACGAGGCCGGCAACGCGGTCGACGTCGAAGAGCACATCGTCGGCACCGTCACCGAGATGGACTACCGCACCGGCACTCCGCTCCCGACCGTCGACGGGGTCGAGGTCCAGATCGCCGACATCCTGAGCCTCACGACCGGCACGCCCTGACGGCCGCGCCGACCTCCCGCATCACCACCTCACCGAGGAGTCCGCCACATGTCTCTCTTCAACACGCTCGCCACCGGTGCCTCCGGCATGGGGGCCAGCAGCACCAGCCTCTCCGTGATCGGCGACAACATCGCGAACCTGGGGACGACCGGCTTCAAGTCCAGCATGGCGACCTTCGCGGACACGATGCCCAACCTCATGAACGGCCTCGGGGGTCCCGCCCAGCTCGGGACCGGCACCGCGCTCAACGGCGTGGCGCTCGACTTCGGCCAGGGGCAGCTGCAGTCGACCTCGAACGCGATCGACGTCGCCATCCTCGGCCAGGGCTTCTTCCAGGTCGCGAGCGGCTCGGAGATGTACTACAGCCGCGACGGCGGGTTCCACCTCGACGCAGACAACAACATCGTGAACTCCGCCGGGCTTCGGTTGCAGGGTTTCCAGGCGGTGAACGGCACCCTCACCTCGACCGTCGGCGACCTCACCGTGGACCCGGCGGGCGCCCCCCAGAAGGCCACCGAGACGATCACGCTCACGGCCACGTTGTCGGCCGATGCCGACAACACCACCGAGCCGATCGACGCGCTCCGGACCGCCACGCCGTTCGACGGGTCGGCGGCGGCTCCCACGATGGACCAGCTCTCGGACGCGGACTTCTCGACCTCGGTGACGGTGTACGACTCGCTGGGCCTCTCCCACGAGGTCACCATGTTCTACGAGCGCGACAGCACGACGCCCGACACGTGGAACGTGTATGCGGTGGTGGACGGCGGGCAGGTCGACACCAACGGTGACGGCACGCCCGACGGAATCCCCGGCCACGCGTTCGAGATCGGCGCCGGCACGGTGTCGTTCGACACCCAGGGCAACCTGGTGGCCAACTCGGGCATCACCCCGGTCGGCGGCTGGACCTTCCCGGGCTCCGATCCCTTCGCCCCGACCTTCGAGTTCGGCCTGGACCCCGCGGGCCAGCCCACGGACGGGCAGCTCACGATGAGCGGCGAGACCTCGTTCGCCAAGAGCATCAGCCAGGACGGGTACGCAGCGGGCGCGCTCGACTCGCTGCGCGTGGAGCAGGACGGCACGGTGACCGGCGTCTACACGAACGGCGAGGAGCTCGCCCTCGGGCAGATCGCCCTGGCCACGTTCGACGCCAACGCCGGCCTCTCCCGCGTGGGTGGGAACCTGTTCCGCGCCACGTCGGAGTCCGGCGAGCCAGCGCTGGGCGTCGCGGGCGTCGGCGGGCGGGGGAGCACCAGCGGCTACGCCCTCGAGGGCTCGAACGTGGAGCTCGAGGACCAGTTCGTCCGCATGATCCAGGCCCAGCGCACCTACCAGGCCAACACGGGCGTCATCCGCACGGCGGACGAGGCGCTCCAGCAGCTCATCCAGCTCGTCTGAGCCTCCCGCCGGATATCCGGCTGCGGGGGCGGGGATGCGCGATCGGTTGGCGAGTGGGGGAGCGACGCTGGTCGCGGTCGCCGTCGGGGGCCTGCTCGGGTTCGCCCCGCCGGGGCCCGCTGCCCGGCGTCCGGGTGGAGACCCGTCGAGCCCACCAGCGGTGTCGGCGGTCACCGGGGCCGCCGCCCCTGCGGAGCCTTGTGTGCCCCTGCGCCCGGCCGGGCTCCGGAAGCCCACGTCGCGGCGGGTCGATCCCGACCTCGATCCCGAGCTCGTGGGCCAGCCCCACCCCGAACCGCCGGAGGGCCTGCCGCCCGAGTGGACCGAGGCGGGCCTCGCGCAGGTGTTCGACCACCCCGGTGACACCCTGGACTGCTCCGAGTGGCCCTGCCTCGTCGAGATCCGCCGCCCCGGTGGAGACCCGAACCTCTCCGGCGACGCCGTCACGTTCGAGGACCTGGAGGCGAGGCTCGGCGCGGCGGGCCTGACGGCCTCGCTCACCGGCGGCGTGCAGCAGGTGGGGGACGACGAGGTGATGATCGTCGCCGTCACGCCGGAGGGGTTCCCGCACACGCCCGCCATGGCGCTGCGGACCGACGTGCGCCTGTTCTGGGCCGAAGAGGCGGTGTCGCCATGACCCGGGCGCTGCTGCTGCTTCCCCCCCTGGTCGGTGGCCTGCTCGCGTTCGCGGGCGCGCGGACCCTGCGCCCTGCACCCCCTCCGGATGCAACGGCCGCGCCCACCCCCCCGGTGCCCACCCCCGCGCCAGCGGCGAGGCCCCACCCCCGCACCGCGCGCGTCCCCTGCCCGCCGGCGCCGGACGTCCCCGCCACCCCCGACCCGCTCGTGCCTGCCGGGTGGGACGCGACCGCGGACGAACAGCGGCTGTGGACCACCGACGCCGCTGCGCTCGAGGCCGCCGGGGGTCAGCTCGTGACGGCGGACTGCGCGCGGTACCCTTGCCTCGCCATCGTCGCCTTCGGACCCCAACCGGGCGCCGCGGAGGAGGGACCGCTCGCCGCCATGCGCGCCCGCTGGCCGGAGGCCGACGTGTCCTCGCGGACGACCCTGCTGGGGGGGCAGGTGGTGCGGTGGTACGCGGTGGTGGTGGACCCGCCCGGCTCCCCCGACGTGGAGCGCGAGGTCGCGCTGCGCCAGCTCGCGCTCGCCGCCGAGGGGAACGGCCCGGCGGTCGAGTGGCTCGAGACCCAGGTCCAGGCGGCGCCCCCGTCCCCCTGAGGTCACGCTCCGGAGAGCGACCGCGCCAGGCGGAACCCCAGGCTCGTGACCCGGTTGTCGGGCCCGTAGCGCCCGAGGTTGCTGCTGCGCGCGTACACGACGCCGCTGTTCCAGGCGCCGCCCGCGAACGTCGCGTACACCTCGTCCCGCGGGATCACCGAGGCCCGGGCGGGTCGGGCCAGCGCGTGGGTGAACCCGTCCAGGAGCCAGTCGGACACGTTGCCGGCGAGGCCGCGTGCGCCGTACGGGCTCACGTCGAGCGGGAAGTCGTGGACCGAGACCGGCTGGGGCTCGGCGAACGACAGGCCGGTGTTGGACCAGTCCGGGTGCCAGGTGTTGCCCCAGGGGAACAACCGCCCGTCGACCCCGCGGCCCGCCTTCTCGCGCTCCGCGAACGTCGGCAGCCGCCAGGGGAGCCCCGTCCGCTCCGCCTCCCAGGCCGCGTACGCGACCGCGCCGTACCAGTCCACCAGGAACACCGGCAGCGTCGCCCAGTCCGCCTCCGGCAGCGTGCGGCGACCGTCCACCACCGGGTACACCGCGGCGCCGATCCCGCCCCCCACGGAGGTGTGTTGCGGCGCGAACCGGGCAGCGTCCGCGCCTCGACCGTCCCGCTCGAGCGCATCCAGGAACACGAGGTACTCGGCATGGGTCACGGGGTGGGTCCGGAGCAGGAAGCCGTCGACCCACACCCGGGCACGGTGGCGCGGGTTGCGCGCCTCTGGATCTCCGCCCGCGACGTACGGCCCTGCGGGGACGTACACCTCGCCCTCGTCGGGCGTCAGGAGCGGCACCGGAGCGGTCGACACGCAGCCCGGCGCGACGCCGTCCCAGTGTTCCCCGCGACGCAGGAACACGGGGATCGAGGTCCCCGCGGCCTCGACCACCCAGCTCCCCTGCGGCAGGGAGACCCGCTCGAGCGGCGTGGTGCCGAGCGGCAGCCGTGCCCCGGCGACGAGCCTGCGGCCGTGCTCCTCGAGGCGTCGCGCCACCACCTGCACCCCCGAGGGGATGGTGTGCAGCGTGAGGTGCCCGTCGCCCTGGAGCCAGGCCGCGTGTTCCCCGCGGTCGTGGCGGCGGACGAGCACCGTGTGGCGAGCTGCGTCGAGCCGACGTCCGTCGTCCTCGGCCCGCTCGCACCGGCGCCGAGCCACCCGCGCCACTGCGGCGTGCACCTCGCCGAGCTCGGGCGCATGGGACAAGGCCACCCCGAGCAGCCGGTCGACCTCCGTGTCGAGGAGCGTCCGGGCGAGGGCGGCGGCGTCGCGCGCATCCTCGGCGGCCCAGCGCTCGGTGATCCGTGCCCGGTCGTTGTCGAAGTCGCGGATGGCGACGGTGAGCTCGTCCTCGCGGGCCGCGAGCGCCTGCACCTCGGCGAACGCCGCCTCGGCCTCCGCAGCCCGGGCGCGGGCCAGATCGGCGCGCTCGGCGCCCTGGACCCAGTCGCTCAGCACCTCCGCGAACCGCAGGGCCGTGGGGCGCGCGGTCGGCTCGAGCGCGAGGGCGTCCCGCGCCAGGGCCGCGAGCGCGTCGGGTAGCGCGTCCGGGAGCTGGACGGGCTGCATCGCCTGGCCCATCAGCGTGACCGCGTCGCGGCCGGTCCGGATCGGCCGACCCGTCACGCACTCGACCAGCATCGCGCCGAGCGCGTACACGTCGGCGGGTGGGCCCACCCGACTCTCGGTGACCTGCTCGGGCGCGAGGTAGGCGGGCGTCCCGGTGACCACGTCGGTGGCGGTGTGGACGCCCTGGGGTGCGAATCCCCCCGGGGTCCGCGTGGAGGGGGTGTCGTCGACGCGGCGCGCGATCCCCCAGTCCAGCACCCGGACCTCGCCGAACCGGCCCACCATGATGTTCTCGGGCTTCAGGTCGCGGTGGACGATCCCCTTCTCGTGCGCGTACGCGACCGTGCCGGCCACGTCCACCAGCAGGTCCAGGTGCCGACGGACCTGGGTCGACGCCGCCGGGTCGAGGAGGCGCTCCCGCAGGGTGAGTCCGTCCACCCGCTGCATGGTCAGGAACGGGACCCCCTCGGGATCGAACCCGAGGTCGTGGACCGCGACCACGCCGGGGTGGTCGAGCTGCGCGGTGATCCGGGCTTCGTCGAGGAACCGCTGGCGAGCGAGCGCATCGGCGTGCGGGTGGAGGGTCTTCACCGCGACGGTGCGATCCAGGAGGGTGTCCGTCACCGCGCGGACGACGCCCATCCCGCCGCTACCGAGGAGCGCGGCGTTCACGTAGCGATCGGGGTCGGTCGGCATGCGCGAACGCTACCGCACCGGCCGGCGGGGCGCCCCTCAACCCGCGCCACCGTGGGCCGAAGGGCGGTCGAAGACTCCGGAGGGACGATGGCCGCACAGGCGCAGAAGAAGGAAGGCGAGGGCGAGGCTCCGCCGCCCGGCAGGTTCGCGAAGCTCAAGCCCGTGCTCCTGGCGGTGGTGTTGCTCGGGGCCGGCGCCGGTGCAGGCTTCGGCGGCTCGATGTTCCTGGGCGGCGGCGAGACCGCGGAGGCAGCGCCCGCCGAGGAGCACGTCGAGGGTGAGCCCAAGGCGGAGACCGCAGCGGGGCACGGGGAGCCCGCGGACGACGGCCACGGCGCCAAGAAGGAGGAGGGCGGAGGCCACGGCGAAGCGGAGGGCGGAGGCCACGGCGAAGCCAAGAAGGGAGGGGGGCACGGCGAGGCCAAGAAGGCCGAGGACCACGGCTCCACCTCGGTCGGCGTGATGTTGAACCGGCGCGGGCGGGCCGTGGTCACCCTCGGGGTGTTCACCGTCAACCTGCGCGGAAGTGGGGGTGGGCGCATCCTGAGGTCCGAGGTGCAGGTCGAGGTGGACGCCCGCGACGAGTCCGTGGTGGTCGAGGAGCGCCCGGCGCTGCGCGACGCCGTGATCACGCTCGGCAGCGACTACACGTACGCCGACCTCGAGGGGATCGACGGCAAGACGCACCTCCGCGACGAGATCAACGCCCGGGTGGCGAACCTGCTCGAGGGACGCGCCAACGTGCACCGCATCTACTTCACCGAGTTCGTGGTGCAATGAGCGCCGAACAATCACTGTTGTTGGGACACCTCGACGCCGGCGCCAGCCGGGTCGCCGAGGAGCTGTTCCGCCAGGCCGCCAACCGGATCCGCACCCGCCTCGTGAACCGGGTCGGCATGGACCTGCCGGTGACCTTCTCGGGTACCGACTGGGCCACGCTCGGCGCGGTGATGGAGCGCCTCGCGAACACCTGCGCGTTCGCCACCGTGCGCCTGCAGCCGTCCGGCCTCCTGGGCTGGGTCGCCGTGGAGCACGGGCTGCTCAGCCGCATGGTGGGTCGCATCCTCGGCCAGCCCGGCACGTCGACCGAGCCCCCGGCCCGCGCCCCGTCGCGGTTCGACCTCGTGATCACCAGGCGGATCGCCGAGGACGCGCTGGGGGGCATCGGTGAGATCCTGCCGGCCGGCGCCGTGGATCGGGTGGACGTGCTCGAGGCTGCGGCCGTCGTTCGGGGCCCGACCCTGCCCCCGACCGCGCTCGTCGGCATCACCACGTACGTCCTCGGACCACCGGGTGAGGAGCTCGGGCGCCTCACGGTCGTGTTGCCGTCCGAGGTCATCCGCGTGGCCATGCCGCGCCGGAGCCCCCGGAACGACGACGAGAACGGCATCGACCGCGTCATGCCCTTGCCGATCACGCTCACCGCCGAGCTCGGCCGGGTGCGGATGTCCCTCGCGTCGCTCCGCGCCCTCAAGCCCGGGGACGAGCTCGACCTCGGACCGGTCCGCGACGCCGTGCTCAGGACGGGCGATCGCCCGACGTTCACCGGTGAAGCCGGGATCCAGGCTGGGTACCGCTCCATCCGGATCAAGGGCCGGATCGCGCCGGGAGGCGTGAACCATGCCTAAAGGAACCCCCTTCGAGACCGAAGGATGGCCGGGAGGTCCGATGGCTGCGAACCCCGACATTCTGGACGCGACGTTCCTGCAAGACATCCCGATCGAGCTCGTCGTCGAGCTCGGCCGGACGCGGCTGACGGTCAAGGAGCTCTCGCGCCTGGGGCGGGACGACGTGATCGAGCTGGACCGGGCGGCGTCTCAGCCGCTCGACATCCTCGTGGGTGGGCGGGTGTTCGCCAGCGGGGAGATCGTGGTGGTCGACGACCGCGTCGCCCTGCGCATCACCGCCCTGAATGGCCGCGACGACGGAGGTGGCCGATGACCGCCTGGCTCCTGCTCTCGACCGTCGCCCTCGCCGATGACGCCGCGCGCCTGCTCGGCCCGGAGCCGACCCACCAGGCCGCCGCCGCGACCTTCCCGAGCACGTCGCTCGCAGGGCTGTGGCCGCTGGTCCTGGCCGGGGCCGTCGCCGCCGGGATCTGGGCCTGGCAGCGCCGCCCGCGCGGCGACGGGACGCTCGAGACCGCCACGGTCGAGAACGTCGGCCGGCACTCGCTGGGCGGCACCAACACCCTGCACCTCGTGGACGTCGAGGACCGCAACGGCCGCGTCCGCAGGCTGGTCGTGGCGACCGGCAACCAGGGCGTGACGCTGCTCGCCGACCTCGGCAACGAGGCCGAGCGCACTCGCGACGACGCCGCCGGACGGGCCGCGGAGCCCCGCGAGAACCAGCTCCGGTTCGACGACCGCCGCGAACCCTGGAACCGGCGCGAGGACCGCCGCGAGGACCGCAGGGAGCAGCGTGGGCGTGACGCCCGCGGGGACGACCCGCGCGATGCGCCTCCCCTCCGCGCCGACGACCCTCGCCGCGTCACCACCCAGGAGCGCCGCGCCCAGGCACTGTCGCTCATCGACGAGGTCGTCGGCAACAACGCCAACAACGGCAACAACGACGCCCGGCGCGGACGCAACAGCGTGCGCGCGTGATCCTCGGGTGGCTGGCCGCTGCGGCTGCCGCCGCCGAGGAGCTACCGGGGCCCGTCGCCGCCTGGGCGAACGCAGGCGCCGACCCGTCCGTCTCGTCGGCGGTGCAGTGGGTCGTCCTGCTGACGAGCCTGTCGTTCCTGCCGGCCCTCGTGCTCCTGACGACGCCGTTCACGCGGTTCGTCATCGTGTTCTCGCTGCTGCGCCAGGCGCTCGGCCTGCAGCAGTCGCCGCCGAACCAGGTGCTGGTGGGGCTCTCCCTGTTGTTGTCGTTCGCGGTGATGCAACCCACCTGGACCCAGGTCGACGAGCAGGCCGTGCAGCCCTACGTCGCCGGGGAGATCGACACCCCCGAGGCCTACGCCCGCGCGATCAAGCCCCTCCGGGCGCACATGCTCGCCAACACGCGGCGCGAGGAGCTCGGCACCGCCATCAAGGTCTCGCGGATCACGCGTCCCGCCACCCTCGACGAGCTGCCCACGAGCGTCGTCGTGACCGGGTACGTGTTGAGCGAGCTCGAGACGGCGTTCGTGGCGGCAGTCAAGGTCTACGTGCCGTTCCTCGTCGTGGACCTCGTGGTCGCCTCGGTCCTGCTCGGGATGGGGATGATGATGCTGCCGCCCGTGGTGATCTCGCTCCCATTCAAGCTGCTGCTGTTCGTCCTGATGGATGGGTGGAGCTTGCTCCTGGTGTCGTTGGCGGAGGGCGCGCGATGACGGTCGAGGAAGCCACGTACATCGGTCAGCAGGCGCTGCAGACGTCGATGATGCTCGCCGTGCCCCCGCTCCTGGCCGCGCTGATCACCGGGGTGGCCGTGGGCATCGTGCAGACGGTCACCCAGCTCCAGGAGGTGACGCTGTCGTTCATCCCGAAGATGGCGGCGGTGTTCTTCACGCTGGTGGTCGCGTCCGGCTGGATGCTGCAGGTGGCCATCGCCTTCGGACAGACCATGTTCCGCTCGGTGGCGGAGACCCCGTGACCGCCCTGGTGCTGGCGTTCGTCCGCACCGCTGCCCTGCTCGCCATGCTGCCGGTGTGGAACGCCACGTCCGCCCCCCGGTGGGTGGGACCCCTCTGCGCGCTCGGGTGCGCCGCGCTGGTCGCCCCTGGCCTCGACGAGCCGGACCTCCCGAACGTCGCCGCGATGCTGCATGCCACCGTGGCGGAGCTCCTGATGGGCGCCGTCGCCGGGCTCACCGTCCGCGCCGTGTTCGCCTCGCTCACCATGGCGGCCGAGCTCGCGGCCCAGCAGTCCGGGTTCGGGTTCGCGACGATGTTCGACCCGATCACGGCAGCGCAGGAGAGCCCGTACGGCACGTTGTCGGCGCTGCTCGGCGCTGCGGTGTTCCTGGGGACCGGCCAGCACCTGGAGCTCCTGGGCGCCATCGCGGAGAGCTTCGTCCGCTGGCCGCTCGGCACCGGCCCCTCGCTGGGCCTGCCCATCGCGGTGTTCGTCAACGAGGCCTTCGTGCTCGGCGTGCAGATGGCGGGTCCGCTCACCGTCGGCGGCCTGTTGATGCAGCTGTTCCTCGGCCTGCTCACCAAGACCGCGCCCCGCCTCCAGGCGTTCTTCGCGGTCGGCCCCACCCTCACCGCCCTCGCGGGCCTCTTCCTGTTCGCTGCGTCGCTGCCGTGGCTGCTGGCGGTCCACGAGGCCGCAGTGGCGGAGTCCGTGGATCGGGTCCGTCACTGGTTCACCGGGGGCTGAGTGTCCGACGACGCCGACGACAAGAAGCACGACCCCAGCGAGCGCGCCCTCCGCGAGGCGGGCGAGCGCGGAGAGCTGCCCCGGTCCGCCGAGCTGTCCGGAACCGTGGGGCTCCTGGCGGCGTCGGCGACGTTGTTGTGGGCCTTCCCGGACGTGGCCGAGCCCGTCCGGGCGTTCGCCGTGCGCACGCTCTCGCTCGGAGACCTCGACGTGTCTTCCGTGCGCGACCTCCTCACCTCGGCGCTCACCACCGTGGCCTGGTCGGCGGGCGCGACCCTCGGGGCCGCGGCGCTCGGAGGGACCCTCACCGGACTCGCCCAGACCCGGTTCCAGATCGCACCCAACGCGTTCGAGGCGAACCTCGAGCGCCTGGACCCGCTCGGTACCCTGCAGAAGGTCTTCTTCTCGAAGGAGCCGTTCGTGGCGATGGGGCGCGGCGTCCTGCAGGTGCTGCTCCTCGGCGGCGCCGTGGGGGTGGCTGCGTGGTCGATGGTCGACGACCTCGCTCGCAGCACCACCCTCTCCGTCGACGCCCAGCTGCTCCTGCTCGGCGAGCTCGGCTGGCGCATGTTGTCCGCCGGGCTGCCGGCGATGCTCGCGCTCGCGGCGATCGACTACGCCTGGTCGTACTGGAAGTGGTGGCAGGGGCTGATGCGGACCGACCAGCAGGCCCGCGACGACCACAAGGAGAGCGAGGGCGACCCCCAGATGCGCGCCCAGCGCAAGCGCCGGATGCGCGAGCTGTCGCGCCGCGGCGGCGTGGCGGCGGTGAAGGAGGCCACCGTGCTCGTCACCAACCCCACGCACTACGCCATCGCCATCCGATACCGGCACGGCGTGGACGCGGCCCCGGTCGTCCTGGCGAAGGGCGTGGACCACCTCGCCGCCACCATGCGAAACGAAGCGCGCACCCACGGGGTCCCCCGGGTCGAGGACCGCAAGCTGGCGCGGGCGCTGTACGCCCAGGTCCCTGTCGGCCGCCCCGTCCCCGGCGACCTGTACGGAGCGGTCGCCCGGGTCCTGGCCATCGTGTACCGCCGCCAACGCCGGACCCTCACTCGCTCGTCGGAACCAGCTCCGCCGAAGACAGCTGCTCGTACAGCTCCCCGCCGATCCGTGGCGAGTCCGTCCGAAGGCGGATCGTGACCGCGCGGGACTCCCCGTCCTCCTTCGTGTCCACCGCCGCCGACAACACCATCCGGTCCCGGGAGATGCCGCGCGACTCGAGGTACCGCACCACCGCGGCCGCCCGCGCCGCCGCGAGGCCCCAGTTGTCGATGAACGGGCTCCCGGCGCCCACGGGCACTGCGTCGGCGTGGCCGACCACCTCGATGCCGACGGCCAGGGGCCGCGTGATCCGCGCCAGGTCGGCGAGCACGGCGAACGCCGTGGGGTGAAGGTCCGCGGAGCCCGGTGCGAACGCGAGCCGGGAGGGGAGCGCGACGGTGAGGTCCTGCTCGACGAGGCCGAGCTGCACCACGTTGTCGGAGAGGGAGCCCTGCAGCGAGCGCTTCATCGACTCCACCAGCGTGGTCGCGTCGGAGGCCAACGTGACGTGGGTCTCCGCCAGCCCGACGTGCGCCGTGCCCTGCCCGCCGTCGAACACCGCGACCGGCAACCCGCCCTGGAAGGCCGCGTTCATCGAGTCCACGACGGCCTCGAGCTTCTTCGCATCGGTCTGGGACGACGCGTACAACACCGTGAAGAACGCGAACAACAACGTGATGAAGTCTGCGTACGAGACGAGCCAGCGCTCGTGGTTCTCGTGCTCTTCGTGCTTCTTGCGACCCATGTCAATTGATCCTCGCTCGCGCTTCGCAAGAGCGAAGCTCAATTTTCGTGTCTGTCGTGTGGGTCAGGGGCTCCGCCCCCGACACCCCCGCGGAGGACCAGTCCCCCGCACCCCCTGCCAGGGGGCGCTTCCCCCTGGACCCCCCGCGTACCGAGGTCCATCGAACCTGGATCAATTCCCCTTGTCGACCTTCGGAGGTCACGCGGCTTCCTTCTTCTCGTCGTGCGCGCCATGGTGGCCGACGAACGCCGTCACCATCTCCTCGACCTGCCGCGGGTTGCTGCCGTTGGCGATGACCTCGAGGCCGGTGAGCACCATGTTCTTGGCCTCCACCTCGGCGCCGATGATCTTCTTGATGCGCGAGCCCATGGGCAGCAACAGGAGGTTCGAGGCACCGACCCCGTAGATGGTCGCCACGAACGCGACGGCGATGCCCGGCCCGAGCGCGGAGGGGTCGTCGAGGTTGTTCATGACGTGGATCAGCCCGAGGACGGCCCCGAGGATGCCGATCGTCGGGCAGAAGCCGCCCGCGGACTCCAGCACCTTGCCGGCGGCGTTACCGTGGTGCTCGGTGATGTCCATGTCGAGCTCCATGAGCTTGCGCAGGTCCTGCGCCGAGTAGCCGTCGACCATCACCCGCAGGCCCCGCTTCATGAAGTCGTCCTGGATCTCCGGCAACATCGCTTCGACCGCCAGGACCCCATCGCGGCGGACCACCCCCGCCACCTTCAGCAGCTGCTCGAGGAGGAGCTTGCGATCGGGCAGTCCGGGCTTGACGAGCCGGGGCAACATCCGGACGAGGTGCTTGATCTCGTCGTCCGTGGCGGAGAGCCACGTGGCGCCGATGGTCCCGCCGCCTACGATCAGCGCCGCCGTCGGCTGGGTCAACGAGGACAGATGCCCACCTTCCAGGTAGTTGCCGAACAGGATCAGCCCCACTCCGGTGATCAGGGCGAGGATCGGGCTGACGGTCATGGGGCCTCCGGGACACCACCGTCCTCGGCCCCCTGCGAGATCCTGTTTAGAAACGCCAACGACGATCCGAACCAATGAGGAGACATGGCCCCGGCGAGGGTCCGGTCGGGGGTCTCATGACCACGTGCGTCGCAGACGAGGACCAGCTGCAGGGACTGCTCGAAGAGCTGGTCGCCCGACCCGGAGTGGAGCAAGAGCTCCGAAAGATCGGCCAGCTGGGCGCGTTGCTGTCGCTGCGTCACCTCCATCTCACCTCCGATCCAGGGGACCTGGAGGACGCGGGGATCCCCGAAGGCCTCGCCAGCGAGGGGTTGACGCTGCTTCCGGGCGAAGCCTCCTACGGGGCTCCCGCGCTCGCGGGCTACCTCGACGACCCGCTCACCGCGACGCTGTCGGCGCTCGCCCTGTACGTGACCCGGGTGAACGCGGAGCTCGAGGTGAGCCGCAAGGACCGCCAGCAGCTCTCGGACGCGCAGCAGCGGCTCACCGAGCACAACATCCTGCTCCGCGAGCTCGCGGTGGTGGACGAGCTGACCGGACTGCGCAACCGCCGCTTCTTCGAGCGGACCATCCAGTACGAGGTCGACCGCATGCGCCGGTACGATCGCCACCTCAGCGTGGTGATGATCGACGTCGACCACTTCAAGTCGATCAACGACCAGCACGGGCACCCGGTGGGCGACGAGGTCCTCAAGTGTGTGTCCCGGTTCCTCGAACAGGGGGTCCGCAAGTCCGACCTGGCAGCCCGCTACGGCGGCGAGGAGTTCGCGCTGGTGCTCCCGGAGACCCCGTCCCTGGGCGCGGTCCAGGTGGCCGAGAGGATCCGCGAGGCCATCGAGGGCGCGAGCATGAGCGGGATCCGGATCACGGCCTCGTTCGGGGTCGCCACCACCGCCCGCGGGTGGACCGGGGACATCCCGGCCATCGTGCGTGCTGCCGACCAGGCGCTCTACCACGCGAAACGGACCGGACGGAACAAGGTCGTGTCCGTCGAACTCGACGGAGACACGCCATGACGACCGTTCGGTGGGGCGCTCCCTGTGATGTCGAGGACGTGGTGGACGCGGCGCACTCGCTGGGCGCCTTCCCCGCGTCCGCGCAACGGATCCGCGAGCTCGCGGACGACCCGGAGTCGTCGTTGGTGGAGCTCGAGCGGGCCGTCGCCGGTGACCCGGCCGTCACGGCTGTGGTGCTCCGGGTGGCCAACTCGGCGTTCTTCGGCCTGCAGCGGACGGTCGTGAGCGTGAAGGAGGCCCTCCTGATCCTGGGCTTCTCGGCCACCAAGGACCTGGCGATGTCGGTGGCGCTCGTGGGCGGCTTGCGGCAGCGGGACCCGCTGGGGAACCGGGTCTGGTCGGGCGCCCTCCGGACAGGTGCAGCCGCAGAGCTGATCGCCCGGACCGTCGCTGGCGTCGATGCCCAGGCGATGTTCAGCGCGGGGATGCTCCACGAGATCGGGCTGCTGGTGCTGCTCAAGGTCTTCGCCCGCCCCTATGGCGCCCTCATCCAGCCGCGGTACGGGAGGCCCGACCTGAGCATGGCGGAGCGGGAGCACCTCGGCTTCACGCACCCGGAGCTCGCCGGCGCTTGCCTGACCCAGTGGCAGATCCCAGCGGCGGTCACGTCGAGCGTGCGGTGGCACGCGGCCGTGCTGAGCGAACCCGACACCGTCCCGGTCGAGGCGAAGACCGGCGCGGGCGTCATCGCGATCGCCCGGATGTTGCAGATGGAGGCCGCGACCGGCCGCCCCCACGCTGCCTGCGCCAACCTCGTGTCCTCCCACCCGCTCGCCCAGTCGATCGGAGCGTCGGCCCCCGCGCTCGAGCGGGTCGCGTCCCGGATCAGCGCGGAGGTGGCGCGCTGGGCCAACCTCTGAAAGTTCCCCGAACGTGGAACGGCGGGGCATCATGCGGCGACGGAGCGCCCATGATCGTCTCGGCCGCCCTGGCTCTCGCTGCGGACGACCTCCCCGGGCCGGTCGAGCCGAGCCTCCCGAGCGACGAAGCGGCCCGGACGGTGAACTCGGGGTTCGGTTTCGGGTTGGCCGGGCTGACCGCCACGGACGCCGCCTCCGCGCAGCGCCTGGGGTTGCACCTCGAGCTGCGCCGGGAGGAGGCGCTCGGTCGGCGGTTCCAGTTCAACCTCGGGGCCGGGGCGGGGTTGACGACGCCCGAGAACACCGTCGCCACCGTGGAGTGGGGAACCGAGGCCGGGCGAACCATCACCTCCGCGTTCGGTGACGTGTCGGAGTGGGTCCGGCGCGGCCGCGGCACCGCCAGCGAGCCGTTCCGCAGCATGGGCGCGTTCTTCGCGTACACGGGCCTGGGGATCTCGTACGTCGCGGTTCCGGTGGTGTGGGCCGCCAGCCCGTTCGCCGCGATCGGCCACAGCACGGTGGGCGCCACCCTCAGCGTGCACTCGGCGCCCACGGGTCCGAACGCCTTCGTCGAGCTCGGGTTCGGTGGAGCGCTGTACGGAGATCCCCTCGGCGGCGGCCCGGGCGTCGGGTGTGGGCCGCTCGTCGGGGTCGGGACGCAGTTCGGCAAGGAGTCCGTCGGGCTCCGCCTGCTCGTGTCGCCGCCTGGCCTGCACACCGAAGGGGGCAGCGTCTCCGACACGCTCCTCCTGGGGTCTCTCGCGCTCGGCCTGTAGCGACGGTGCTCAGTCCAGGGTCACCCGCTCCAACGTGAACTCCGACAACGCGTCGAACGCGCTCTCCGAGAGCCGCAGGAACTCGATGGCCACCTGACCGGCGGTGTCCACCCGGCGCACGATCCCGTGGGCCCGCCACGGCGACTGCCCCTCGAGCGTCACCTCCAGCAGCAGGTGGGTGCCGTGGGGCACCGCGCCGCCGACCGCGAACAACATGCCGGACACGCTGATCTCCACGCCGCCCCGGTGCGTGACGAAGGCGCCGCCGTCGGGACCGCCCTTGAGCCAGCGATCCTGCGGGTCGTCGCCGATCCGCCAGCGGGCGTCCGCCAGGCCCCGCACCCGGGGCGCAGCGCGATCGTCGGGAGCGCGACCGGCGTCGCGGGACAACACGTGCAGGTCGCCGTCGGTCGCCAACACCCGCCCCGAGAGCGTAGTGCGTTCCCCGACGGCAAGCACGACCCGCGCGTCGACAGCCAGGGGCTCCGGAACCCACAACCGCACGGTGTTCTGGTCCATGCGCCGCAACACACCCGAGCGCACGTCGGCATCGTCACCGACCACCACGACGGTGACCGGGATCGCGACGTCTTCATCCATGGGAACGAGCAAGGGCACTCCAGAGCCGACGATGGTCGGCGGTTCAGGCCGCTTCGGCGCGGAGCCAGGTACGCAGGCGACCGATCCCCTGTGCGTTGAGCTGACACGCGCGGGACTCGCTGACACCGAGCACGGTGCCGACCTCCTTCAGCGAAAGCTCGTGGAAATAGAACAGGACGATCGCGACCTTCTCGCGCTCGGGGAGCCGGCCGATCGCGGCGATGGCCACCTTGCGGAGCTCGCGATCGCGGATCGCGCTCTCCGGGTCGCCCGCGTCGACCACGAGGTCGGACAGGGACAGCTGCCCGTCCTCGTCGATCGGTGCGTCGAGGGACAACAGGGGGCGCGTGTCGGCGTTGGCCGCCAGCTGGTGCGCGCCGTCGAGGTCGGTGCCCAGGTCCGTGGCGATCTCCGCCATGGTGGGCGCGCGGCCGAGCTTGTCGGCGAGGAGCGTCCGGGTGTTCTCGAGCGAGGTCGCCCGGCGGCGGACGGCGCGGGGCACCCAGTCGGTGGCGCGCAGGGAGTCGAGGATGGCGCCCTGGATCCGGTGCTTGGCGTAGGCCTTGAACGACACGCCACGAGACGGGTCGAACCGGTCCACGGCTTCGATGAGGCCCATCACGGCGGTGGAGACCAGATCGTCGAGGTCGATGCCCTTCGGCAGACGGGCGTGGGTGCGCCGCGCGATGGCCCTGGCGAGCGGGTAGTGCTCCGCAACCAACGTCATTCCTGTGGCTTCCTGGGTCCGGGTCGAAGTCATCATGGGTTGGTCACTCCGTGGGGGTGTCGGGAGGGACCAAAGCAGGAGTCGTGCCAACACCTATCACGCGAATACTCGGCGTTCCTCCGTTAGGTAGGTATCAGCTCAGATACGAACACCTCGGTATCCAACCCGATACGCGTATCGGATCCGAATCGATACCGGGCGCACCCCGCGGCGTCAGCGCTCGAGCAGCTTGGGTCAGCGCTCCAGAACCCTGCGTCAGCGCTCCAGGATATCGTCCAGCAGGCGCTCGAACCCGGCGGCGTCTTCGCCCACCGTGAGGTCGAGGCGCCCTTCCAGCCAGGCCTTCCGGAGCTCCGCGACCTTCGCCTCGCGGTCCTGCTGGTCGGACGGCGAAGGTGAGGGCGCGCTCGCGCGTCGGCGCGGAAGCGAATCGGTCTGGCTCACCTTGCGCTCCTTGGGGAGAGCTCTCGGCCGTTGTGCCATCGCGCTTCCCCTCCGGCTCCTCGGACCACACGCCCGACCATCTTAGCGGAAACCGACACGGAGAGAAGCCTCCGGTGTAGCCAACCGCCGAATGAGACCTCGGTTGCCTTGAACCCGAGAGGTCCATGTGTTTGTGTCCGAGCATGGACTCGACCGAGCCGTGCATCCTGCTGGTGGAAGACGACGAGAACGCGAGCCGCGCGTTGGTCCGGCTCCTCACCCGTCGCAACTTCGTGGTCTCGCCGGTGTTCGACGGCCGCTCCGCCCTGCAGCTACTCAGCGAGCGCGAGGTCGTCGTCGCGATCGTCGACATCCAGCTGCCCGACACCGACGGCGTGTCGCTGATCCGTCGGATCCTCGCGCAGAGCCCGACCACGGAGTGCATCGTCCTCACGGGGTTCGGCGGCAAGGAGCTCCGCGAGGAGGCCCAGCTCGCCGGCGCGAGCGACTACTTCGAGAAGCCGATCGTCGACTCGGACCGCTTCTTCCAGGTCGTCCGGCAGGCGTGGAAGCTGCAGAACCTCAAGAAGCGGCTGGACCTGCTCGGTCCGGGTGGTCCCACCTCGGGGATCCTGGGCGAGTCCGCAGCCATGGTCGCGCTCCGTCAACTCGTGGAACAGGTGTCCGACACCTCCGCGCAGGTGTTGATCACCGGCGAGTCCGGCACGGGGAAAGAGGTGGTCGCGGAGGCGCTGCACGAGCGGTCGCGCCGCAAAGGCGAGTTCGTGCGCATCAACTGCGCGGCGCTGCCCGAAGCCCTGATCGAGGCGGAGCTGTTCGGCGCGGAAGAAGGGTCGTTCACCGGACAGAAGGGGCGCCGCGACGGCCTGTTCGCCGCGGCCGAGCACGGCACGTTGTTCCTCGACGAGATCGGGGAGATGCCGGTCGGGCTGCAGCCCAAGCTGCTGCGGGTGCTCGAGAGCCGGACCTACCGGCCCCTCGGGGTGAACAAGGAGCGCAAGCTCACTGCGCGCGTGGTGGCGGCCACGAACGTGGACCTCGGCGAAGCCATCGCGCGGGGCACGTTCCGCGAGGACCTGTACTTCCGGCTCGCGGTCCTCACGGTCCACATCCCCCCGCTCCGCGATCGGCGGGAGGACATCCCCCTCCTCGCCGCCCACTTCGCTCGCAAGTTCGCTGCCACGGAGGGACGCTCCAACCTGGACATCCGGGCCGATGCGATGGACCTCCTCGTCGCGCACCCGTGGCCCGGCAACGTGCGCGAGCTGTCGAACGTGCTGCACCGGGCGGTCGTGCTCTCCACCGACCGGATCATCGACCCGGAGGAGCTGGGCCTGGCTGTTGCCCCCGCCACCACGACCCGGCACCCGGAGCGACTTGCGGAGGCGCCGCGCGACGAGCGGTGGCTCGACCTCCCGTTCACGGAGGCCAAAGCCGCGGCCACCCGCGCGTTCTGCCAGGGGTACCTCGCGCACAAGCTCGCGCTCGCCGGGGGCAGCGTCACGGAGGCGGCGCGGCTCGCGGGGCTCCAGCGCCCGAACTTCAGCCGCGAGATGCGCAAGTTCGGCGTCGGGAGCGAGTCGGGGGCGGAGGACAGCGAATAGACTGACATGTCAGTCTAGTTGGGTTACCGGGCGCTGGGAGGTCCGGACATGGGACGGCCGGGGGCGTTCTTCCGCCTGGAGGGCCCGCTCGACGCGCGACCGAGCGTGTCGGCTGCGGCGTGGATGGGCGGCAACGCGCAGCACCTCGGGGAGCGCGCGCTGCGGTTCGGCGCCGCGTTCGCCGCTGGGCCGCTCGCGCTGGCCATGGACGGCCCCACGGCCGGTCGGATGGCGTGGGCCGCATTGCGAGGGACCAGCGAGGACCGGATCCGCGTCCTGTCCGAGGAGTACGCCGAGGAGAAGTCCATCCCCGGGCTGCGGCCGGTGGGCGTGGACCTGCTCGAGCAGTGCCGGCGCGACGGCTGCTTCCTGGTGCTCGTGTCCGAGAACGTGGTGGACGTCGCCACCGTCGTGGGCCGCCACCTGCGCGTCGACCACGTGCTCGCCAACCACCTCGAGTACCGGAACGGCCGCACCACCGGGCGCCTCGTGGACCCCGTGGTGGGCCGCCTCGGAGGAGACCGTCTGCGCGCCGTGGCAGAGCAGTACGACCTCGATCTGGCGCGCTCCCGGGCCTACGGCGCCACCGCAGACGACCAGCTGCTGCTCGCGGCGGTGGGGCTGCCCTGCGCCGTCGCGCCGGACCGCGCCCTGCGCCGCGTGGCGCGCGACCTCGACTGGCCCGTGGTGGAGGACCGATGACGCTGCCCGATGCCCCCCGACCGATCCCCGCCCCCTCCCTCTCCGGTCGCCACCTGGTCGTGACGGGCTTCACCGGGTTCCTCGCCAAGGTGTTCGTGGCGATGGTGCTCGAGCGCGTGCCCGACGTGGGCCGCATCACGTTGCTCGTGCGGCCCCGCGGTCGGCTCCGCCCCGGCCGCGACCGGGTGTCCCGCATCGTCGACACCTCGCCCGTGTTCCGCTCGCTGCGCGCCGCCCACGGCCCCGGGCTGGCGCGGTACCTGCGCGACCGCCTCGACGTGGTCGACGCCGACATCGAGAAGCCGGGCTGCGGCCTCGACGCCGCCGCGCTGGACCGGCTCGCCACCGCCGACGCCGTGGTGCACAGCGCCGGCCTCACCGACTTCCAGCCGGACCCCCTCAAGGCCCTGGCGACCAACGTCGCCGGCGCGTTGCACACCGCCCAGCTCGCCATGCGCCTGCAGGTGCCGATGGTGCACGTCTCCACGTGCTACGTCGCCGGGAACGTCGGCGCCGCCGTGGTCGAGGAGGCCCTCGTCCCCGGGGTCTCCCCCAACGGCACCCGGTTCGACCCCAACGTCGAGGTTCGCGCGCTCCAGACCGCGTGCCGCACCGTGGCGGACCCCGCAGCGCGGGTGGACGTGGGGCTGCAGCGGGCCAACGCGCTCGGCTGGCCCAACATCTACACGTACACGAAGGGCCTCGCCGAGCACCTGCTGGCGCGCCAGCCGGGCCTGCGGTGGGTGTCCGCCCGGCCCTCGATCGTCGAGTGCGCGCGCGAGTTCCCGTTCGCGGGGTGGAACGAGGGCCTCAACACGGCCGGTCCCCTCGCGTGGCTCATCTCGACCGCGTTCCGCCGGTTCCCCACCGTGCCGCACCACGTGTTCGACGTGGTCCCCGTCGACGACGTGGCCAAGGGCCTCGCCGCCATCACCGCCGCCACGATCGACGGGCGCGCGGAGGGCGTCTACCAGCTCGGGAGCTCGGACCATCGCCCCCTCACGTTCGACCGCGCCGTGGAGCTCACCGGGCTCGGCATGCGGCGGTGGACCCGCAAAGGCGGCGGCACCCCCACCGACCGCGCCCTCCTCCGCCTGCTCGACCCCATCCCCGTGCCGGCCGACCAGCCCGGTCCGCTCGCAGTCGATCGGGTGCGGCGCTGGGTGGACCGCGGTCGTTCGCTCCTCGGAGACCTCCCGCGCGACGAGCTCCCGAAGCCCCTCGAGCGCGCGGTCGGCGACTGGTGGGACGACTTCCGGAGCCGCTCCCTCGGCCAGCTCCACGACGCCGACGACGCGCTCGTGCGGGTCGACAAGATGCTCGACCTCTACCGGCCGTTCGTGGTCGAGAACTCCTGGGTGTTCCGCACCGAGCGGGCCCGCGCGTTGTCCTCGGCGGACCCCGTGTTCCGCTTCGACCTCACCGACGTGGACTGGTGCAGGTACTGGGTGGACGTGGAGTACCCGGGGCTGCGGCGCTGGTGCATCCCGATCATCGACGGCGCGAAGATCGAGGGGGACCCTCCGGGTTCGCCGCCGTTCCGGTTGGCCGAGGCGCCGGCGTTCGCGCGCGCGGAGCCGGTCGGGCTCACGGGGAAGTGACGATGTCTGGTGTGTTCCTGACGGGCGGAAACGGGTTCCTGGGCTCGTACGCCATCGACTGGCTGCTGCGCCACACCGACCGCACGCTGTTCCCGATGGTCCGGGCGGCGGACGCGGACGGTGCGCGCGGGCGCATCGAGGCGGCGCTGCGCTTCCACCTGCCGGCGAACGAGGTCGCAGCGCTGCGTCCGCGCGTAGTGCCGGTGGCCGGAGACCTCCACGCCCCCGGGCTCGGGCTCGCGGACCGCGACCGGGACCGCATCCTGGCCGAAGCCGACAGCGTGCTGCACGTCGCGGCCTCGCTCAACCGCAAGTCCGACAAGGCCTGCTTCAACACCAACCTCCGCGGCACCCTCTCGGTGGTGAAGCTGGCGATGGCGCTCGCCGCGCGCGGCCAGCTCCGGCGCTTCACCGACGTCTCGACCGTCGCGGTCGCGGGCCAGCGCAGCCACGAGCTCGTCGCCGAGGACGCCACCGTCGACTGGGACCGCTCCGACTACGACCCGTATGCCCGGACCAAGAAGTTCGCCGAGCACCTGGCCCACGAGCTCCTGCCTCCCGGCACCGTCGTCGTGCTCCGGCCGTCCACGGTGATGGGCGACTCGCGCCACGCCCGGTGTTGGCAGACCGACATGATCCGCGCGTTCGCGGGCCTCGCCGACCTCCCCGTCGCGCCGCTGGACCCGGCCTGGCGGATCGACGTGGTGCCCGGAGACTTCGTCGGGCACGCGATCGGTGAGCTCCACCACCGCGAAACCCTGAAGCATGCCGCGTACAACCTCTCCGCGGGGGCAGGGTCGGCGACGTACGGCGCGCTGGCCGAGGCGCTCGGCGTGCCGGGGCGTCGCATGCGGTTCCGTCCGGAGCTGGCGCGGGCCTTCGACTGGACGGTCCGCGGCATGAACCGGATGCCCCGCGGCGGCGCACAGCGGGCGGGCGCGCTCCTCAAGGTGTTCTGGCCCTACATCACGTACGACACCGTGTTCGACAACACCCGGGTCGTCACCGAGTTGGGGCGGGCTCCGGTGCGGTTCGAGGCGTACTGCGCCGGCATGTACACCTACAGCCGCAGCGTGGCGTTCGAGAACCCGGCGGCCTGACGGATCTCCGCGCGCGACTCCGGGCACCCCTCCAGTCTCGGCCCACGGGTCCGATGGCTTCGTCGACGCCCCGGTGTGGCCAGACCGGGCAGTGAGGGGGGACCAGGCGATGAGGTCGGCGTTGCTCGTGACGAAGGCCTCTCCGGGGGCGCGCGTGCCTGGGTACGGCCGGGCGCGGCTCTGGATCGGCATCTCCGCAGTGGGCACCGTGGTGACGCTCACGGCCTGGGCGCTCGTGGCCCGGGTGCCCGCCGCCGTGGACGCCTGGGTCGGCTCCGGGCTGGGGGCATCCCTCCTGGTGATGTCGGGGTACGCCGCGACCCACGCCCTGGTGCAGCTGCCGTTCGATGTGTTCGGAGGCCACCTGCTCCCCACCTGGTACGGACGCTCCGAGCGGGGGCTCGGGCGGTTCGTCGGGACATTGCTGCGCGGAGTGGTCGTGTACGCCGCGGTCTTGACCACCAGCCTCTGCGCGCTCCTCGTGGGCGGGCGGATCGCCGGGGTCCCGGGCACCATGGCCGCCGGCGCGGGCGTCACGTGGTCGCTCCTCTCGGGGCGATGGCTCCTCGCGCGGGCGCTGGCCCGGCTGGAGGTCGGCCCACCGGACGGCTCGGATGCGGCGGTGTTCGCGGGGAGCGACGACGCGGGCTTCGCTGGGGGGGTCCTGGGCGTCCTGGCTCCCCGCCGAATGGTGTTCCCTGCGCGGTGGCATTCGTCCCTGACACCCGAACAGCTCTCGTACGCCCAGCTCCGCCGCGAGCTGGCACGGTCGAGCGGGACCTGGTGGCGGGGCCGGATCGTGGCCCTGGCCTTCACGCTCGCCGGGCTGGGGGTGGCGGCGGTGGCGACGGGAGCGGAGCATCTGGGCACGGCAGGCGGAACCATCGAGCTGAGCCTCTGGTTCACGGGGTGGTCGTTCCTGGGGCTGCTCACCCTCCCGACGCTGAGCCGGCGCGGGGTGGCCGAGGTCGACGCCTCCGCCCGCGCGACCGGCGTTCCGCAGGCGGTCGCGGACTCGACCGCTCGCGCGATCGACGCCGACCAGGACGACGAGCCCCAGCGGGCGCCGCTGGTGGAGGCGATCTTCCACCCCATCCCGAGCGTCCAGAACCGGGCAGCCGCGACCGGGAACGCGGCTCCGGGCGCCTGGGACGCGGCCCGCACCGCGGTCTACCTGGGCCTCTCCGGCGGTGGACTGCTCGGTCGCGCCGTGCACTGCAACTGCGGCCGCCCCGCGCTGTGGGCCTTCCTCCCCCTCGACTGACCGTCACCCCACCCACCGCCGCCACCACGAGCGCGGCCCCGGGGACGCCGCCCCCTCCCACGCCGCGCGGAGCGCCGCCACCGAAGGCCACCGGGCCGACGGGTCGACCACCAGCGCGCCGGCCACCGCCCGCCGCACCCGGAGCGGTACCTCGTCCGGGAGCGGTCGGGGCTCCCCGCGGCGGATCGCGGTGATGATCGCCCCCGCGTCCGGGCCGTCGAACGGCCAGGTGCCGGTGAGGGCGCGATAGACGAGCACGCCGAGCGACCACACGTCGAGGCGGGGGTCCCGGGGTCGCCCGTCGAGCCACTCTGGCGCGGTGTGGCGGGGGTCGCCGGTGAGCGTGATCCCCGGGAAGAGGGTCTGTGGGTCGTCGTCCGGAACGGTCCCGGCCCGCGCGGCGAACAGCAGCCCCGTGACCTTGGCGACGCCCCCGGCGCCTCCCAGCAGCACCTTCCGGGCGGACAGGTTGCGGTGCACGAACCCGAGGGCGTGGAGGGCCTCGACCCCCGCGAACGACTGGCGGGCGAGCGTCTCGACCTCTGGGAAGGCGAGCGGACCGCGCGCGAGCCTCTGCTCGAGGCACTCGCCGCCGAAGGGGAGGACGACCAGCGGCGCTCCCCCGAAGGAGAGGAGGTCGAGGGCGGGCAGGAAGTTCTGGTGTTGGAAGGACGCCTGGAGCGTGCTGGCGTCGCTCAGGCGCCGGCGCAACGTGCCGTCGGGCTGGCTGGGGCGGACGAGCGCCACGGTCTCGCGGAGGCCGAGGACGGCGGCACGCCAACACTCCGTGTGGGCACCGGCGCCGATGCGCGCGAGGACCTCGTAGCGACCCTCGAGCACGAGGCCGGGCCGGAGCGCCGGGGCGCTCAAGGGCGACCCGTGGCAGGATCGGCCGCCACCGGCGGCAGGTGCAGCCTCGGACGTATCATGGGCACTCCGCGCGACGGCTCGCTCACCCCTTGATGTCGCGACCAGACCGTTCGTCACACCAGCCCAGACAGTCGGGCCAGTGGTACGTCGTCCAGACGACGTCGGCGCGGTCTTCCCAGATCCCGCGGCACAGCCTCGAGCAGCAACGCGAGCGCCGCGTCCAGCATCCCCGCCCGTCGACCGGTGCCCTGGTGCTCACCGCAAGGTACGTGGGTGCAGCACTTCCGCCTCGGATCGCCGGTCAGGGGCCCGCGGGTGCGCTCACCCGGAGGAGACGATGAACGATACCCTGTGGGGCTTGGTCGCAACGGCGCTGGTCCACCAGACCGACGCGATCGCGCGTTCGGCCGGCGGCGCTCCGGGGGGAGTCGTGTTGCGACCAGGGCTGCCGGTCGAGCCGCTCGGCCAGGGAGAGCCAGAGGTCGCCCTCGCCCAGGCCTTGGAACGCACGCCGAGCGGCACGTGGGTGGTGGCCATCTGCGGGGAGACCGAGCGGTCGGGCAAGCGGATCAAGGTCGTGTCCCTCACGGCGTTCGATGGCTCCGGCCATCACCAGTTCGTGATGCCCTACACCGTGGATCCCCTCACGTTCGCGCCCCTCCTCGGGACACGCGGGCCCGAGGACCAGGACGCCCTGTGTGCTGCGCTGGAGGCCACCGGGCCATCCGACCGTCTGCGAGAGCTCGTGACCGCGTGCCGGGCACCCGTTGCGCCCGACACGCCGCTCACGGCCTGGACGCCCGCCGAGCTCGAGCGCTACCCCGACCTCGACAGCGCGCTGCTGCACGGGTACGCGGCGGTGGCGATCGCGGTCTCGCAGGCCGACGGCACGCCCAGCGAAGTCGAGCTGGCTGCCGGGGTGAAGTTCCTGCTGTCCCGAGGGGGACCGGCGGCGGCCCTCCTCGCTCCTGGGCACCAGCCCCTCGTCCGCGTGATCTACGACGTCGTCAACCAGGGGCTGGATCCCTTCGCCCTGCTCGCGAAGTCGCTCGAGTGGCTCACTCGGCAGGTGCACCCCACGCTGCACGCATCGTACGTCGAAGACCTTCGCGGCATCGGGATGGCGGTGGCGTCCGCCGAGGGCGCTGGGTTCTTCTCGAGACTGGTGGGCAGATCTCCCGTCTCGGCCGACGAGGAGCGGGCGTTGGCGAAGCTCGAGCAGATCTACGAAGCGCTGCTCGCGAGTCGGCCCGTCGCAGCGGGCGACGACCCGGCGTCACGCCGGACCCGCACGAACGCCGACCTCACGGCGCGCGGGCTGCGACTCCCTTCGCAAGGACTTCCGCTGGTCCGCGACGAAGGCCTCCGCGACGCCTCCGAGGTGGCGGTCAGGGCCCAGTCGTTGACGGTCGCGGTGATGATGTCGGGCATGTTCTCGGTGACGGGGCGCGTGGCGTCGGAGGCGGAGCTGCGGGAGCAGTTCGGGCCGCTGTTCGATGCGTTGACCGCCGACGAGCGAGCGTTCCTGCGGGCGCCCGATGCCGAAGTCGCCCGCCAGCTCGCGTGGCGCACGGAGGCGCTGGTCGCCTTGGTGTGGGCGCTCGGGTGGCGCGACACGCTGCTGCCGTTCGACGCGAAGGACGAGTCAGGTCAGGTGCTACCGGCTTCGCGATTCACCAGCGAGGCGGTGCGTCAGGCCACACTTCGGCCGGCCTACGAGATCCTCGATCAACTGGACGCCGTGTACTGCCGCCGATGGATCATCGTAGACGCCCAGCAGCGGGGTGCGCCGCTGCCGCCCGGCCTGCTGCCCCCCCTCCTGCTGGAACGCCACCATGCGCTGTTGTGGCTCAACGGGCGGGTCGAGTGGGACGAGGTTCGCTGCAGCACGTAGGGAGTCGAGGTACGGACCACCCGACCGCCCCAGTCAGTTGGGTCCGGACACCACCACCTCTCCGCGGTGGCGTGCCACCAACGTCCGCACCACGTCCGCGCGGTCCTCCCGGATCCCCTCGGTCCGGCACACCGCCTCGAGCAGCAGCGCGAGCTCGGCGTCCAGCATCCCCGCCCGGGCGACGGCGCGGTCCAGCGCCTGGCAGGCCGCCGGGAAGCGGAGGTCGCGCACCTTGGGCAACCGGAGCACCACCTCTGCGGCGTCCAACGACAGCCGCACCCGGGGCGTCCCCTCGCGCTGACGCTCCTGTTCGAGCAGGCGAAGCGCTTCGTCCTCCTGCCCCGCGCCGAACGACGACAACAGGAGCCCGATGCGCGCCACCCGCTCGTCGCTCTCGTACCCGAGGGTCCGGTAGCGGCGACGCGCCGCCCGGAACGCCGCCGAAGCCCCCTCCGGAGACCCCGCCAACAGCTGCAGCGTCCCCTCGAAGTGCGCCGCCGCCGCCCGCAGCAGCCGTCCCGGCGCTGCGCCCAGCTCCCGGGTGGGCTGGAGCAGCGAGGCCGGGTCTTCGCCGTCCAGGAGCGCGTACCGCAGGGCCTCGAGGCGGTGTTCGCCCCCGCCCGGTGCCGTGACCCAGGGCCGCCCCCGTACGACGTCGCCGAGGTGCCGCCACGCCCACGCCACCCGCCAGCCCGCCTGCCAGGGGTCGTCCGGTTCCAGCGGCGCCGCCGACAGGTCCTCGAGCAGCTCGCGGAGCGCGCGCCCGTCCTGGTCCTCGACCGCCACCGCTGCCATCAACATGCGGGCGCGTTGCCGATCCGTGCCGGCTGCGTGCGCGAGCAGCTTGCTGGCCGCGTCACCCGCTTCGCGGAGCCAGCCGAGCGCCAGCGAGCACTCCGCCGCCATCGCCGCGACCTGCAGGACGCGCGGGTCCCCCGCATGCAACACCTCGGGCGCCACCCCGCGGATCCGCGTGAGGAGTGGCAGCAGCGCCGCGCCCTGGACGTGCCGCGCCGCGGCGAGCCAGGCATCGAGCGCGCGACCGGGCTCACCGGCGCGCTCCCACTCCACCCCCGCCAGCAACCGATCGGGGCCCTGCGCGAGCACCCCGGCGCAGATCCGGTGCACTTCGGGGTCGGCGAGCCCCGTGGCCAGCGACTCGACCATCGCGGGCAACAGGAAGCGCCAGGCCGACCCTTCCCGCCGCCACAGGTGCGCCTCCACGAGCGCGGTGGGCAGCTCGGGGGGGAGCGGGACGCCGACCCGCCGACAGACTGCGTTCCACAGCGCCTCGTCGACGCGCGACCCCAGGCACGCCGCGATGCGCATCGGCAGCTCCCACGCGGGGTTCGCCTCGAGGAGCGGCGCCAGGTGGGAGGTGGAGGCCTCGACGAGCCCACTGGGCGCGGCCAGCTCGACCCCCGGCGGGAGCGTGAGGCCCCGGCGCGAGGGCTCGAGGACGCGCTTGTTGGCCAGCTCGTGGAGCAGCTCGACCGTGAACCCGGGGCTGCCGCCCGAGCGGTCGGCGACCTCGAACGCGAGGCTCGGGTCGAGCGGCAACATGCGCCGGGCGAGGTTGTGGCGGGCCTGCTCCGACAGCGGACCCAGGGCCAGCCGCGACGCACCGGGCAGCTTCACCAGGCCCTGCAGCTCGTCCTCCACGAGGTCGGGGGCCGTCTCGTCGTCGACGGTGAGCACGAACACCACAGGCAGCTGCACGTGGCCCTCGAGCAGGCTCCGGACGAAGCGCACCCCGTCCGGTGCCGTGTGGACGTCGTCGAGGAGGACCACCACGGGTCGGTCCGCGGACGCTGCACGCAGCGCGCTGCAGACGACCTCGAACGGCGGGTCTCCCGTCCAGCCCGGGCGGACGCGACCATGGGCCAGCCACGCTGCGGCGGGGCCCGCCTCCTCGGCGGACAGCCCGTGTTCGATGAGCCGGGTGGAGAGCCCGGCCTCGGCGTCCCAGTCCCGGAGATCCACCGGGAACGCTCGCCGCAGCGCAGCGTGCAGGGCGCTGCCGTTGGCGCCGCCGCCCGCGTGCAGCGACAGGGCCGCCCCGAGCTCGTGGGCGCGGATCCCCAACCAGCGCGCGAGGCGCGTCTTCCCCGAGCCGCGCGGGCCCCCGATCACCACCACCTGCGGGCGACGCTCGGCGGCTGCGCGCAGCGCCTCCCACAACACGGTGCGCTCTCGGGTGCGCCCGACGAGCGGCGGTTCGCGGCGCACGGCGAGCCCGAACCCCGTGACCTCCGCCGGCTCCGACGCAGCGCCGTCCTCCGAGTTCCGCCAGTCCGCGGGGAGGCCCGGACCCGGGTCGAGCCCCATCAGCTCCGTCAGGCGCCGACGCGCGTCCGCCGCGTACCGGGGCCTGCGGTCGGAGTCCTTGGCGAGCAGCCACCGGACCCAGGCCTCGAACCCCTCCGGCACCTCCACGAGCGGCTCGAAGGGACCGGGCTCGCGCGCGAGCTGGGCAGCGAGGATCTCGGGGGGATCGCCCTCGGGCATCGGCGTCGCCCCGGTGACGGCGTACCAGACGAGGCAGCCGAACGCGTACAGGTCGGTCCAGGGCCCGAGCTCCTCCCACCGACCCCGGACCTGCTCGGGCGCCATGAAGTGCGGGGTGCCGCGCACGAAGTTCCCGGTAGGGTCCGGGTCGCCCACCACGCCCATGCCGAAGTCCGACAGGATGGGACCGGTGCTCCGCGAGCCGAACAACACGTTGGCGGGCTTGAGATCGAGGTGGAGGATGCCGCGGGCGTGGGCGTGGGCCAGCGCCTCCAGCAGCTCGCGGAACACCTCCAGGAGCTCGGGCCCGTCGAGGCCGCGCAGCCGGCGCTTCAACGCCCCCTGGTCGGCCACCTCCATCGCGAACCACGGCGTCCCGCCCACCAGCCGGTCGGAGCCCAGGGCCTCGTCGGACGACACGAGCCCCACGTCGAAGATCCGGATGATGTTGGGGTGGTCGAGCGACGCCACCGCGCGGATCTCGGCGGTGAGGTTGGACAACGCCAGCGGGTCGGCCGCCGCGTCCGGGCGCACGACCTTCACCGCCACCCGGGCGCCGCTCTCCTCGTGGAGGGCGTGGTAGACCGTGCCCATGGCGCCGAGGCCGATGGTGTCGAGCAGCACGAACGGACCGAGTCGGAGTTGGCGGGCCACACGCGACCAAGCGAAGGGGGGCTGGACGATACCCCAGGCGGGGGCTCCGGTGAGGTCGCCGCCACCGGATGCGATGCCGATGTAACGAACACGGTTCCCCGGCGGGGTTGCGGCGCCGGATTCCAGTTGTGGGCTACTTCTGGAGTTTCCGGTGCCAGAACACGGTCCGCCCTGGATTCCCAGGCTTCTCCGAGCACCCCCGACGAGCTTCTTCCTGTTCGGCGCTCGCGGCACGGGCAAGTCGTCGTGGCTGCGCCGTGCGGTGCGTTCGTGGGGGCTGGGGTCGGGCCAGCGGGGGTGAACGCACCCGCAGTCGAGGCCAGCGGGGGTGAACGCACCATCGGAGGCCCCCCGGCCGCTGACGCATACGATGGAACGCCGGGTTTCGCTGGCACCAGGTCGGGAGGTGGGCGTGGAGGGTGCGTTGGAGGGGGCTGGCCTCGGCGCGTGGTGCGTTCGCAGCGGCTGGGGTCGGGCCAGCGCGGGTGAGCGCACCGGGGCGTCGTGTTCGAGGCGCGATGCCCGG
>JBIKWC010000126.1:0-18898 GCA_044356535.1 Myxococcota bacterium | reverse complement strand
CGTCGGCCAGGAGCGCCAGCTGGGCCCGCATGGTCGCCAACGACACCACGGACGGCTTGGGACCGCCGCGCCGGAACGCAGCCCGCAGCGCCACCCAGCCCTGCTCCGCTGCTGCCCGCGCGCCCTCCAGGTCCCCCGCCCGGGCCCGCTCGCTGGCCAGGTACCCGAACGGCACGGGCGCGTCTGGGTTCTCGGCGCACAGCCGCTCGAGGAGGCCGCGGTTGCGGTCGCCCTTCTGCCGGGCCGCCCGGACCTCCGGTACGGCGCCGTAGTGCACGATCGCCGCGTCGAGGTGCGTGGTCCGGCCCCCGTTGCGCACGAGCCAGCCCGAGATCGACTCGTGGATCCTGCCCTCCCAGCGCAGGTCGGGCGTGCGTCGCAGGACCCGCGGCAGCGACACGGGGTCACCGCGCCGCTTCACACCGGACAGGACTTCGGCGCCGGTGGCGTCGAGCGTGGTGGCGTCGTGGAGGGGAAGCAGCCCCAGGAGCACCTCTCCGGTGGCGAGGGCCCGACGCAGCCCGTCTCCGGCGGCCGGCGCGAGCCGCTCGTCGGCGTCCAGCACCAGCACGTAGTCGCCGGTGGCGAACGGGAGGGCGGCGTTGCGTGCTGCCGCGAAGTCGTCGTCCCACCGGTGGTGGACCACGATCGCGCCAGCCGCGGCCGCGATCGCGACGGTGTCGTCGGTGGAGCCGGTGTCCACCACCACGACCTCGTCGACGACGCCGCGCACCGACGCGAGGCAACCGGGGAGGAACTGGGACTCGTCGCGGGCGATCAGGCAGAGGGTCAGTCGCATCCCCCCCCATCGGCCGCACGCCCGGGAGCTTGTGGCCCCTCAGCGGCGGCCGCTGTTCACTCCCAGCCGTCGAGGGGGTACCAGCGCGCGCCCGCCCGCGCGCTCCACCCGCCGCCGCCATTGTTCCGACAGTTCGCCTCGCCCTCCCACACGGCGGTGCCCGTGGCGAGATCGTACTCGCGGACCCACCGCGACTGGCACCCGACCAGGGAGTTGCCCGACCACGCGTCCGTCGCCGTGCCTTGGGCACCGCACCTCGACTCGTGGGTGGCGTACGCCGCGTCGACGCGCGCGGTGAGGGTCGTGTCGTCGACCGTCAGGACCAGTGCGCGGCCGTGATCGTTGTCGAGCAACATGTGCCGGCCGTCGTGGCGTTGGTGGAAGCTGTGTTGCCCACCGAAGCTGTCTGCGCCCCCGATCCCCGACCAGTCGATCGTGATGTCGTTGCCGAGGTCACCAGGGCGGTTGCCCCCGTTCATCAGCCAGATGGGATCCCCGTAGGTGGGGCTGAGCGGGTCGAGGTCGATCTTGGCGACGGTGTCCTGGTTGAGCCAGGACAACAGCAGGTTGCCGTCCGCGTCCAGGAAGTCCGAGTTCGCGTGGAGGAAGTCGCCGCCGGCGTTGTTGGGGATGTCCAGGTGCTGCTGCGGATACCACTGGCCGATCTCGGCGCCCGTGGGATCGAGGAACACCGCTGCGTCGAGGATCAGGCCGCGCGGGAGGTTCTGCTGGTATTGGCTCACGATCGTGTTGCCTTGGCGGTGCACGTCGTGGTTGAGGTTGCAACAACCCCCGTAGCTGGTCGGGAACCGGACGACGTCGTTGCCCATCAGGTCCACCTGCACCACGTTCCCGTTCGTGATGCCGAGGATGGTGTGGTCGTCCAGGAACCGGACCATGTACAACATCCCGAGCTCGCCGGTCGGGTCGAGGTTCTCGTACCAGACGAGGGCGCCCGTCTCGGTGTCGAAGATGGTGGCCACCGCGTCGGTGGTGCACGGCGCCTCGGTGCCGATCAGGCCCAACGTCGACGTGCCGGTCATGGTGAGCCACGAGCCGATCTCGTTCGGGGGGATGCCGCCCGTCACGGACGTAGGCGCCTCGGGGGTCGGCCACGCGCTGGCGTTGGCGACCACGTCGTACGCGGTGTCCGGGGCCACGAAGTACAGCGGGAGGTCGTGGGTTCCCGACACGGCGTCGCTGCGGTGGACGCGCTCGGGCCCGTACCCGTCGGCGCGCTTCCAGCGGAGCTCGACCGGCTGCGGTGGGTCCACCGTCACCACGCAGTCGAAGCGCAACACGTTGGTGGTGGGGGTGCAGGTGGCCGAGATCGCCGTGGGCTGACCGAACGACGTGTCGGTGTCGGTGTCGGCGTCGGTGTCCGTGTCGGTATCGGTGTCCGCGTCGGTGTCGGTGTCGGTGTCCGCATCGGTGTCCGAGTCGGTGTCGGTGTCGGTGTCGGCCTCCTGCGGTCCACCCTTGTCCGAACCGCCGTCACACCCGACCAGCAGCGTCAACACCCACATGAGACCCTCGGATAGTGTACGGCAGCACCGGGAGGCACTGTGCCCGAGAGCGTGGTCGTCGAGTGGTGGGAGGAGGGCGACGCCGGCTGCACGCGGTTCTCGCAGCAGCTCCCGGACGGGAGCCCCATTGCCGGTCCCGCGCTCGGGGGGAGCTGCGAGCTGACGGGCCTCGCGACGGGTCCCGACGGGTCCACGGTGATCCTGCGCGGAGCGCTGTCGCTGGACCTCCTGAGCGCGGAGGCTCCGCCGCGCCCGCTGCCCCTCCCGGAGGGCTGGCCCCGCGCCGTGGCGTTCGGGCCCGACGGTTCCGCGTTGGTGCTCACCGCCGACGACGCCGGTCCCGCCACCGACGAAGGCGCCCCGTTCCGGGTCGTGACCTGGCGGCTCGAGGCCCAGGACACCTGGCGGCGGGTGGAGGAGGTGGTGACGCCGCCGCTCCGCACGGTGCGCGCGGTGGAGGGAGGGCCGGTCTGGCGGTCGCGGCTTCCCGGAAGCACCGCGGACCGCTGGGTCCTCGAGTCCGCACCCGGCTTCGCGCTCGCGCTCGACCTGAAGGTGCCGAAGCGGGTCCGCCCGCCCGAGGCGGTGGCGTGGGGCCGCGTTCCGCTGGGCGACGATGCAGAGCTGGTGGTGCGCTACGGGATGCTCGGGGTGCCGCTGCCCGCAGGGCCGCTGCTGGTGCGGCGGGGCCGGTCGTGGTCCACCCTCGACGACAGCCACTTCCTGGAGACCCCGGTGTCGGTGGAGCAGCGCGGCGCCTGGCTGGCCTTCAGCTACGAAGGGTGGTCGCCCCAGCTCGTCGACCTCACCACCGGCCGGGCGCTGTGGTCGGACGAGCAGCGGAGCGCCCGGTCGGCGCCGCGGCTGGTCAGCGGGACACCAGCACCGTGACCACGTCGAGGGCGCCGGTGGTCCGGCGCAACACCACCGTGGTGACGCCCTGCCGAAGCGCCTCGACGCGCAGCTGGCGAGGTCCGTCCACGACCACCGTCGCCACCTCCGCATCGACCACCACCGCGCTCGTCAGGTCGCCTTCCCCGTCGAGCGTGAACCGGCGCGCCCGCCCCGGCCGGACCGTCACCGCCGTGGGCAGCCCGGCGGGCGGTGTCACCGTCGCGAACACGGCGTGCGGCGCAGCGTCCCCCTCGCGGAGCTGTCCGCGGCTCGCGCCGGGCTGAAGCCCCACCACCACCACGCGGCCCTCGAGCTCCACGACCGCCGCCACCCCCGGGGGCTCGAGCGCTGCCACCACGGGCGTCGCCAGCGCGGCGGTGTCCCGCGCCTCGCCCTGCGGCACCGTCACCACCCACCCTGGGGGCGGTAGCACCGTGGGGTCGGGGGTCAGCGCGAACAGGGAGGGCGGCAACCCGTCCGGGAGCACGAACGCGACGGTGGCCACCTTCGCGGGCACGTGCCACCAGGCGTGATCGTCGCCCAGCGGGACCACCTCGGCCAACGCCACGCCGTCCACCCGCACCTCGAGGGGCGCCACCGACAACCCGATCGCCCACCCGCCGTCCGGGACGGTGAGCGCCGTGACCCGCGGCCCACCTTCACAGGCCGCCACCGCGCCGGCGACCACGGCGACGAGGCTCCCCTGGCCCTTCGCCCAGTCCGCTACCGCCGACACGGGCTCCGACACGGTCAGCCCGCCCGCCGCGCGGGTCGCTGGCGCCAGCTCGCACACCCCGTCCGGCAGTTGCAGGCCGAGCGAGAGGGGTTCCGAGGTCTCGGGGAGATCGAGGGTCAGGAGGGGCATGCGGCGTCCGTAGCGCGGCAGCGAGGCGCTATCACCGCTCGTAGCGCCAGTCGTCGACGGCCCTCCCGCGGAGCACGTCGTTCCCGGGGAGCCGCCCGGTCCGCCGGAACCCGGCCTTCTCGAGGACCCTGCACGACGCGTCGTTGCCGACGGTCACCGTCGCGAGGAGGGGCCCGATCCCGAGGCCACGGAGGTGGTCCGCCACCGCAACGACCGCTTCGGACGCGTAGCCCCGACCCCAGTACGGCCGGAAGAACAGGTACCCCACGTTCGTTGCGACGCCCGCGTGGTCGATCGTGGCGTCGAGCTTGCCGATCCAGGCGCTGTCGCTCGAGCGCCGCGCCGCCCAGCCCAGGCTGGTGCCACCCGCCACCGCGCCGAGCTGCGACCACCGGGCCCGCAGGGTCTCCACGTCGGGGGGCGGCGACGACCCGATCCACTCGTAGAGGGCCGGGTCCTGCAGCGGACCCCACAGGTGCGCGGCGTGGCCGCCGGCCAGCGGCTCGAGCGTCAGGCGGGCGGTGAGCAGGGGCGCTCGTTCGGGTACGTGCAGGTACATCCTGCGCAGCACGTACGGCGGCCACGCCTGGACGTCGAGGTGCCGGGCGTCCGGAAGGCGGGTAAGGCGGCGGCATGTCCCACCGCTCCCTCGCCTTCTGGTGCCTCCTCCTCGTGGGCTGCGCCCACCCGCCGCCCCCGGCGGGGCCTCCGGAGCCTGCGCCCACCCCCGTGACCAACGCGGCCGTCGGCTACGACCCGGTCCAGACCGCCGTCGCCCAGCCTGATCGCACAGAGGCCGACCGCGCGCTGGACGCAGGGCGTCACCCCGGCCAGGTGTTGTCGTTCTTCGGCGTCCTGCCGGCCATGCAGGTGGCCGACATCGGAGCCGGCGGCGGATACACGACCGAGCTGCTGACGCGGATCGTCGGCACGGACGGCAAGGTCTACGGCCAGAACGCCCCGTTCATGCTGGAGCGGTTCGCCGAGAAGCCGTGGAGCGAGCGGCTTGCCAGGCCCGTCAACGCGGCGGTCGTCCGGCTGGACACCCCGTACGATGCTCCGTTTCCGGCCGACTTTCCGAGCCGCGGACAGCTCCAGGTCGTCGTGCACGTGCTGGGCTACCACGACACCGTCTGGCAGAACGTCGATCGAGCCGCCATGAACGCCGCGATCTTCGCGGCCCTCGCGCCGGGCGGCGTGTACGGCATCGTCGACCATTCGGCGCGTCCCGAGGACGGGCTCACCGTCACCGAGACCCTGCACCGCATCGACGAGCGGGCCGTGATCACCGAGGTCACCGCTGCAGGCTTCGTCCTCGAGGCCAGCGGCGACTTCCTCCGGAACCCGGGCGACGCCCGGGACTGGAACGCGTCCCCGATGACGGCGGCCGAGCGCCGGGGCACGAGCGACCGCTTCGTGCTGCGGTTCGTGAAGCCCGCTCCCCCTGCGGGCGGGTGACGGGATGCCCGAGGTGCTGGCCAGCGGCAGGTTCGTCCGGCTCGTCCGCCGGGACGGGTGGGAGTGGGTCGAGCGGACCAACACCTCCGGCGTGGTCGTGATCGCCGCGCTCACCGCGGAGGGCAAGGTGTTGTTCGTCGAACAACACCGGCCGCCGATGTCCGCGCGCGTGATCGAGATGCCCGCGGGCCTCGCCGGCGACGTCGCGGGCGCCGAGGACGAGGCCCTCGAGCTGGCTGCCCGCCGCGAGCTCCTGGAGGAGACCGGGTACCGCTGCGAGACGCTCGAACACGTCACCACCGGCCCCGTCAGCGCTGGGATCACCTCCGAGACGCTCTCGTTCTTCGTGGCGCGGGGGCTCGAGCGCGTCGGCGCAGGTGGCGGTGACCACTCCGAGGACATCGTGGTGCACGAGGTCCTTCAGGAAGAGGCGCCTGCGTGGCTGAAGGCCCAGGAGCAGCGTGGCTGCCTCGTCGACCCCAAGGTCTACACCGGGTTGTGGTTCCTCCGGTAGGTCACGCCGTCCGCACGCGACGGCGGACCAGGAACCCGAGCGCCGCAGCCACCGGCCACAACGTGCCGCCGCCCAGCCCGCCACCCCGCCAGACCGCGCAGCTGCACCCGGGGTCCTTCAGCGGGCCCACCCCGACCGGAACCGGGTCGGTGTCGGTGTCCGTATCGGTGTCGGTGTCGGTGTCCGTATCGGTGTCGGTGTCGGTGTCGGCCTCGGTGGCCCCGCCCGTGTGTCCCCCGGAGTCACCGGTGTCGCCGCCCACGCAGCCATCGTCGGGGTCGGCGGGGCAGGGGTCGGTCGAGGTCTCGGACTCCCCGAAGTCCGTGCAGGCGAGGTCGGTGCTCAGGACCTCCAGCGGCTCGCCGACCCCGTCCCCGTCGCTGTCCAGCCAGCAGTACTCGGCGAGGTTGCAGTCGCCGTCCACACCGTCGGCAGGGACCTCGACGGCCCCGGGGAACACGTTCGGGTCGGTGTCGTCGCAGTCGACGGTGGCGTCGAAGGTGTCCCCGTCGGCGTCGGGGGGGAGGGAGTCGAGCCCGTCGCAGTTCTGGTCGATGTTGTCGCCGGGAGTCTCGAGCGCGCCGGGGAACACGGTGGCGGCGCTGTCATCGCAGTCGAAGGGGGTGTCGAGCGCGCCCTCTCCTGGGTCGCGGCAGTCGGCGTCCCCGTTCGTGCCGCCCGGATCCACCACGTCGTCGCTCCACGTGTCGCGGTCGACGTCCGCGTAGCAGTCCACCCCCCCCAGACAGTCCTCGTCAACGTCGTTGCCCGGGATCTCCGTGAGCAGCGGGGACCTCCCCGCGTCGTTGTCCGCGCAGTCGACCGGGGCGCTGGCGAGCGCCTCGTTCTGACCGGAACACGGCGTGGTGACAGTGGTCGTGGTGTCGGTGCGTGCGTCGTCCGCGTCGGCGTCGACGTAGCAGACGAAGGCGCCGTCGCAGTTCTGATCGACCGTGTCGCCCGGTACGTCCAGGGCGCCATTGAACGAGGTCGCGTCCGCGTCGTCGCAGTCCACCAACGAGCTGTCGTCGGCCTCACCCGGGTCGGTGCAGTCGTCGTCGCCGCTGACGAGCGTGTCCACCGAGCGGTCCCCGTCGCGGTCCACGTCGCGGTAGCAGACCTCGGAGCCATCGCAGTTCTGGTCGATCCCGTCGCCGGTGACCTCGAGGGCGCCGGGGTTCCTGTCGAAGTCCACATCGTCACAGTCGACACCGGCGTTGTAGCCGTCGCCGTCGCCATCCAGCGGAGGGGCGTCCCCACCGATGCAGTCGTCGTCGATGCCGTTGCCGACCACCTCCATCGCGGCAGGGTTCACTGCGAGGTTACCGTCGTTGCAGTCGACAGGGGTGTCCGGCCCACCTTCACCGACATCGGCGCAGTCGGTGTCGTTCCCGAGGAACACCTCGGCGGTGGACCAGCCGTCGTCGTCGGCGTCGCGGTAGCACTCCGCCAGGCCCGAGCAGTCCTCGTCGACGTCGTTGCCGGCGACCTCGGCGAAGTCAGGCGACACCAGCGCGTCGGTGTCGTCGCAGTCGAGGGGATCTCCAGACAGCCCGTCGTTCGAGCCCGCGCAGCCCGTCGCGCCGGTGCGGGTGCCCTCGGTTCGCGCGCCGTCTCCGTCGGCGTCGATGAAGCAGAGCCACTCCGTGTCGCAGTCCTCGTCCAGCGTGTTGCCCGCGACCTCGGTACCGCCCGGCAAGACGGCGCCATCGTTGTCGTCGCAGTCGAGGGGCGCGCCCTCGCCCGCCTCCGTCTGGTCCGCGCAGTCGCGGTCCGGGTCCGGGCGGGTCTGCGCGAGGCGCGCTCCGTCGCGGTCGTCGTCGATGTAGCACAGCTCGGTGCCGTCGCAGTTCGAGTCGATCCCGTCGCCGACGACGTCGTTGGCCCCCGGGAACGCAGCCGCGTCGGTGTCGTCGCAGTCGAGCGGGACGCTGAACCCGTCCCCGTCGCGGTCCGGGAGCGGGAACGGGTGGTCCCCGCCGAACGCACCGATCTGGGTTCCATCCGATGCGTTGTCGTCGAGATCTCCTGGCCCATCGGGGAACAGCTGGTACGGGTCACATGGGTCGGTCGGTTCCACCACGGGCAGGGACGGATCTCCGTACCGGTTGTTCCCCCCGTCGGCGACCTTGGACGAGTCGAAGTCCGAGCCGTTGGCCCAGAACGCGCTGTACGAGACGGTCCCCGCGGCGCTCACCTGGCCGTCGAGGGCATCCGATCCCGCGTGCCCGGTGAAGAAGCTGTCGATCACCACCAGCGTGTTGGCGGTGTCCCCCCACACCGCCTCCCCGTTGTTGCCGGCGTTGCCGGACATCGAGACGTGGTCGAGGGTCGCGTCTCCGGTGTTGGACACCACGAACGCGCCGCCAGGTCCGTTGCTGGCGAGGTTGTCCAGGAACACGTTGTTCTGCCACGTGGTCGATGCGTCGAAGACCCCCACCGCCCCGCCGCCGTCGTTGGCGGTGGCGTCGTTCTGGCAGAACACGTTGTTCCGGTACACCGCGCCGTTCTCCCGGCGGTGGTACACCGCCCCACCCGCACCGTTCTGCGCGCTGTTGCCCTGGAACACGTTGCGGAACACCTCGTGTGGGACGGCCGTCTGCTCGAAGTACACGGCCCCGCCCCCGCGGTTGCCGTTCGAGGTGTTGTCGAGGAACGAAGAATCTTCGAGGCGGAGCGAATCCGCCACCTCGATGTAGATCGCGCCACCACCGCGATCGTTGAAGGACACGTTGTTCGTGAACACGGCGCTGTCGATCGAAACGGCTCCCGTGGTGTTGATCCAGACCGCGCCACCGCGGCCGCCCGAGCCTTCGCAGGTGTCCGCGCCGCCCCCGACCCAGCTCAGTGCGCCACCACCCGAGAACGCGACCGCACCGCCGTTGCCGTCGGTGCTGCAGTCCGTGAACGTGGTCTGGTCGAGGGTGAGGGAGCCGCCTTCTACCCGCACCGCCCCGCCGTCGAAGCCGCCGGAGACGTGAGAATCGGTGAAGTCCACGCCCCGCAGCGTGAGCGCCGTGAAGCTCGTCAGCGCGAGGATGGCGCCGCCTGGACGTCCTCCGCCGGTGTCCTCCACCGAGACCCCGTCCAACACGAGGCTGCCCTGGTCGAGGTACGCGACCCGGCCGCCGTCCCCGTCGAGCAGGAAGTCGCCCTGCACCGTGACCGTGATCCCCGCGGTCGCGAGCTTGAACACACCGTCGTCGAGGCGCGGGGTCCTGATCGTGACGAGGCCGGGCGTGTTCGGGTGGTTCGTGATGGTCATCGACTGCGCGACGTCGATCGACTCGTTCGTGTACGTCCCCGCTCTCACGCGGACGACGTTGCCCGACGCGCCGCTCGCGGCGGTCACCGCAGCGCCGATCGTGGCGTAGGGCGAGCCTGGGCCCACGTCGAAGTTCGCGGCGAGGACCTGAGAGACCACGAAGGAATGGAGCCACATCGCCGAACGATACCGCAGGTGCCTTCACGCTGTCGCAGGACGTGGGCCCTGCAGGTGGAGCACGGCGTGGTACATCACGCCCTGGGCCAGCGTCAGCAGCGGCACCAGCACGAACAGGCCGAGCCCCAGCGTCAGGCACGACGCCAACACTGCGAGCAGGGTGAGCGCGATCGAGAGCGCGAACAGCGTGGCCTTGTGGCCGTCCGTGAGGCGCCAGCTCTCGGACAACGCCTCGAACGGGCCCAGATCCTGGTCGACCATCGCGTAGAACGTCAGGCTCAGTCCCACCGCGATCACGATGCCCGGCACCACCAGCGCACACAGGCCCGCGAACGTCGCGACGGTCAGCGCGAACCAGGCCACCAGCGCCCCCGGGAGGTGGCCCGTCTCGCCGAACAACATGAGGACCTCGGCGTCGAGGCCGCGCGCGAGGCGGGTGACGATGCGGGACTGGCCCAGCAGGAACCACAAGCTCACGGCGCTCGTCACGAGCTGGATGCCCATCCTGACCGCGAACAGCATCAGGAGCTCGTCCTGATCGCGTGCCTGCTGCACCAGCTGGTCGAGGATGCTCGCGCCCACCGTGCCTGCCACCTGGGGGATCGCCGGGATCAACACGGAGCCCAACACCACCCGGGGGTGACGCACCAGGAGCTCCCAGCAGCGCTCGAGGATCGGCCGCACGTCGAGCGCCACCGGAGGCAGCGCGTTCCCCACGTTCGCGCCGCTGGGGAGGTCGGGGCCGGCGCCGCTGGCGAACGGGTTGTCGGTCGCCATCAGAGCGTCCTCCGGAGCCAACCCGTGGGCCCGGCCACCAGCTCCTCGGTGGGGAAGAACTGCTCGTCGGGCTCCACCGTGATCACGTGCCGCTCCCCTTCGCGGGTGATGGTGTCCACGCGGACCGGCGCGCCGGCAGGGAGGTCCTTCACCACCGCCACGAACGTGTCGAGGTCGGGGGTGTCCTTGCCGTTCACCGCGAGGATCGACTGGATGGGGAACAGCTGCCCGCGCCCCGCCGGCGAGCCCGACTCGAGGTATGCGACGTACGGACGGGCAGGCGGGACGCCGAGCAACCGCGCCGAGCGGTCTGGCGTGTGGAGTCGCACCCCAGCCCAGGTGACCACGCGGGTCACGTCGAGCGTACCGATGGGTCGCGGCGCCACCTCGAGCTCGAGGACCTCTCCGTCGCGCGCGACGCCCAGCCGCACGGTGTCCTTGCCCCGGAGCGCCACCTCGAGCGCGCGGAACCGGGTGACCACCTCACCGTCGATGGACACCACGAGGTCTCCGGGGCGCACCTGCCTGGCCAGGGGGTCGCCGGCCTCGGTCCGCAGCACCTGGATCACCGAGCGGCGGGTGGGGTCGTGCGCGACCAGGCGCTCCGCCCAGGTGGCGGGGAGACCGCGCTCGAGGGCGTCGGTGAGCGAGGTGGTCCCGAGCTCCCACCCGAGCAGGCGAGCGTCGGGGTCGCCATCGGCGAGGCGCAGCACGTCCTGCACCACCTCGGTGGGGATGCCCTGCCACACGGCGCGGGGCTCGCGGCCCTCGTTGTACGAGAACGATGCGTGGAACGCGAGCACGCGGCCTTTCTTGTCGACCACCACCCCGTTGGTGGCGGACGGCACGTCCTCGAAGGTCGCCGAGTCGAGGTTCGTCTGGCGGAACCGCGGGGGCCCGTCCGCGCGCAGCACGAAGGGCGTCACCTCGTCGACCACCACCTCGTCGACCGTGATGTTGCCGTCGCGCTCGATGCCGACGTAGGGGAACACGTCGCCCGGGACCAGGACGCGGTCGGAGAAGGTCGCCGCAGACACCGGGATGGCCCCCACGTCCGCAGGGTCGTACTGGAGGAGCGCGAGGTCGTGTTGCTCGTGCACCAACACGATCTTCGCGGGGACCTCGATGGCGCCAGCCAGGACGAGCCGCACCTCGGCGAGCGAGATCGGCACGGTGTCGCGGTCGACGAGCACGAGGCCGCGCGCTGCGTCCACCACCAGCCCACCCCCGGTGTACGACAGGCCCGACAGGCCCGCCACCGAGAACGGCACCTCCGTCACCACCCGCACGAGCGACGGCTGGATGAGCCGCCCGAGCTTGTCGTCGACCGGGAGCGGCTGGATGGTCGGGGTCGGGCGGTCCTCTGCGGCACCGGTCGGGACCGGCAGCTCGGTGCAGGTGAAGCCGGTGGGGGCGGTCGCCGGGACCGCGCGTACGCACCGTCGCACCGGGAACCACTTCCGATCCATGCGGACCGCGGTCTCGAGCTGCTGGGACGGGCGCGAGTACGGGTGCCACCGCACCACGAAGAGGTCGTCGTCCACGACGGTGGACATCACGGCCTCGAACGCAGCGAGGTCCGCGACCTCCGCGCCGTTCACCGAGGTGATGCGGGCGCCCTCGGCCACCCCCGCCTCGCTCCACATGCGGCCCGACTCCGCCAGGAACACGCCGGTCCGCGGGATCTGGGTGATGCGCGCCTGGTGCAGCGACAGGTCGTGGAGCACGCCGCCGCCGAGCTCGAGCATGCTCGTAGCGACCGACGCGTGCAGGTCGCGGACGGGGATGGTCGCGGTGACGCGTTTCCCGTCGCGCTCGACCTCGACGACGAGGTCGCGGCCCACGGCGTCGTCGAGGAGGCGCTCGAGGGTGACGAAGTCGAGGACGGGCTCGCCGCCCACCGACACCAGGACGTCGCCGATCTTCAGCAGGTCCGCAGCCGGTCCCCCGGGCAGGATCTCGCGGAGCACGAGCATCCCGGTGGCGGCGGCGTCGCGGCGGCGGACCTCGGACTCGGTCGCCTCGGTGAGGCCCAGGCGGTGCAGCTCGTCGAACGGCGTGTGTTCGGAGCGCGTGAGCCACGTGCCGCGCGGGACGGGCTTGCCCTGCTTCACGAGCTCCACCGCGCGGACCACGCGATCGAGCGGCAGGTAGAACGCCGTGGCCGCAGTCGTCTTGCCTCCGGCGTTCATCGCGACCACGTCCCCGTCGAGGTCGATCACGGGCGAGCCCGACGAGCCGCCCGACGTGGCCGAGGCCGCCTGGATGTAGAACGTGTCGAAGTCGGAGTACCCGCCGCCGTACACCGGCGCGGGGCGGTCGAGGCGGGACAACGTGCCGTCCAGGATCGACAACTTCTCGCCGCTGTCGTTGCCCACCACCCGGATCTGGGTCCCCACGGCGGCGTCCTGGGGGCGCAGCGGAAGCGACGTGGGGACCAGGTGGTGGAGCGCACCCGGGTCGTAGCGGAAGAGGCCGAAGTCGTGGATCGGGTCGCGGTAGACGGGGACGAGGTCCACCACCTCGTTGTCGAGGAACACCGCCTCGGCCGTGACCGGCCCGCCCGTGACGACGTGCCGGTTGGTGAGGATCAGCCCCTGCTCGGCGTCGATGACGAAGCCCGTGGCCTGCGAGTTGCCGCGCCCCACGCCTTCGTAGCCGCGGGGGCGGTCCATCCGGATCACCACGACGCTGGGTGTGATCCGCTCGAGCGTCTGCTGCCACCGCTTCGCGTCGTCGGCCTCGGGAGGTGCAGCTTCGGCGAGCGACAGGAACGACCACCACACAGGCAACCTCCGGCGTGGCACCGTACCCCCGACGACCGTTCGGGGTCCACCGCGGATACGCTCCGTGACGAAGTCGCTCCCGGAGCCGAGATGCCAGAGGTACGAGTCACCGAGCCCCACGCCCTCACCCCCGAAGAGGTCCGGTCCCGCCTGGGCGGGTTCTCGGAGATGCTCGGCAAGTACGGCGTGCGGTTGCACTGGGACGGTGATCGCGCACGCATCGGCGGCGTGCCCGGCGTGGGCGGTGAGATCGCGGTCACCCGGGCCGACGTCACCGTCCACGTCACCGTCTCGCGGATGGTGGCGATGATGGGGCTCGACGTGCCCAAGATGGAGGGCGCTGTCCGTCGCAGGCTGCGGCAGGTCCTCACCTGATCGGTTCCGGCCCGATCAGGGGCTGCGGGGCGTGAGGATCTGGAGCTCGAGCGCGATGCGGACGTAGTCGGCGCGCTCGGTGATGGCGAGCTTCTCGTTCACGCGCCGGCGGTAGGTGTCGACTGTCTTGGGGCTCAGGTGCAGGACCTCCCCGATGCGCGTCGCCGTGTGGCCTTCCGCGGTCATGCGGAACACCTCGCGTTCGCGCTCGGACAGGCTGTCGTAGGACTGGCGGAGCTCGCCCTGGGCCGTGCGCTTGACCCACCCCCGCGCCAGCACGTGGGCGGCCGACGGACGCACCCAGGTCTGTCCGCGCGCCACGGTGCGGATCGCGTCGAGGAGCTCGGAGCCCGCGGCCTCCTTGACCACGTAGCCGCTGACTCCTGCCTCGAGCGCCTGGATCAGGTACTCCTCCTCCTCGTACATCGTCAGCGCGAGCACCTTCGGCGCGTCGGGACGCCGGACGAGCCGCCGCGCGGCCTCGAGCCCGCCGATGCCGGGCATCGACACGTCCATCACCACCACGTCGGGCCGCACCGAGGTGCAGAGGTGGAGCACCTGCTCGCCGTCGCGGGCCTCCCCCACGAGCTCGATGTCGGTGGCGGTGGCCAGGAGGGCCTTGAGGCCCAGCCTCACCACGGCGTGATCGTCGGCGATGACGACGCGGATCATGTGCTACCCCCGAGCAGGAGCGGTGGAGACGGATCTGCCGTCCACGGGATGTCCACCTCGATCGAGGTGCCCGCGGGCGTGCTCTGCAGCCGGAACTGGCCGCCGACCAGGCTCACCCGCTCCTCCATCACGAACAGCCCCATCCCCGAAGGCATGGTGTCGGCCTCGCGACGGAACCCGCGGCCGTCGTCGCGCACGAGCAGGGTGGTGCGATCGGGCTCCAGCACGAGGCGCACCTCGACGCTGGCGGCGCCCGCGTGTTTGGTCACGTTGTGTACGGCCTCCTGGGCCACGCGGTACACGACCGAAACGACCGCCTGGGGCGGGCTCGTGTTGCCGGAGGTGGCGACGCGCACCTCGAGCCCCGTCGTCTCGCGGGTGCGGCGCGCGAGCATGGCCAGGGCGCTCGGCAGGCCGAGGTCGTCGAGCACGCGCGGGTGCACGTTCTGGGCGAGCGCTCGCACCTCACCCAGGGCCTCGGTGACCACCTCGCGCATCACCACCAGCCGGGCCTGGTCGGCGGGTGAGGCCGCCTGCAGCGCCGTCGCCAGCAACATGTCGAGCGCGGACAGCGACTGCGCGGTGCCGTCGTGTAGCTCCCGGGCGATGTGGGCGCGCTCGCGGTCTCCGGCGGCCACGACCTCGGAGGCGAGGGCGCGGAGGCGGCGGCGGTCGGCGTCGACCCGGTCGAGCAGGGCGTCGAACGTGCCGCCGATCCGCGCCAGGTTGCGATCGGTGAACGCGGGCAGGTGGGTACGCGCCGTGAACTCGCCAGCGGACACGCGACGCGCCGTCTCCTCGAGCGCCGCGAGGGGTTGGAGGGCCCAGGCGACGACGAGCGCGTTCAGCGCGCCGATGCCGAGCAGGGACACGAACGTCACCTCGGTCACGGACTCGGCGGGCACCACCTGCAGCACCGCGAACGCCAGCAGGTTGACCACGAGATCGATCAGCACGAGCTTCGTGAGGAGCGGCGTGCGCAACACCCGCCAGAACCAGGTGGTCTCCGGGACCGACGACGAGGTCATCGTCCCTCTTACACTCAGGCGACCTCGTTCGCCCGGTGCAGGGGTCCGAGCTCCAGGAAGAAGTGCCGGACCCCGCCGCACATCCACGTGTCCTCGAGCACGGTGACCTCGCCCGTCCCCACGTCGTACATGGCGCCGACCAGGCCCACGTCGCCCGCCTCGATGAGCTCGCGCACGATCTGGCTCCGCTCGACCACCGCCTCCACCGACCGGCGGACCTGGATGGCGGCCACCCGCTCCACGAACACGGGGTTCTTGGAGGTGCGGTCGAGGCTGGTGGCGCGCTCGAAGTACACGGAGGGCTGGATCTTGTTGATCAGCGTCGCCAGGTTTCCGAAGCCGACGTTGTCGCAGGCGCCCTTGATCGCGCCGCAGTTGGTGTGGCCGAGCACGACCACGAGCTTGCTCCCGGCGACCTTGCACGAGAACTCGATCGAGCCGAGGATGTCCTCGTTCACGACGTTCCCGGCGATCCGGACGCTCATGATGTCGCCCAGGCCCTGGTCGAACACGAGCTCGGCGGAGGTGCGGCTGTCGATACACGACAACACCGTGGCGAACGGCCACTGCCCGTCCCGCGTCTCGTTGACCTGCTCGAGCAGGTTGCGGTGGGCACGCAGGTTGCTGACGAACCGGGCGTTCCCCTCCTTCAGGAAGTCGAGGGCAGTCTGGGGCGTGAGGGTCGACTGGCTGAGGCGGGAGTGGGTACGCATCGAACCTCCGGAGACGAGAACGTATGCGCCGGCGCCGACGAGAGATGTCGGCAAGGTCGTGCGGATGTTGTAGGGGTTTTCCCGTTACTCGAAGAACGCGAGGGTGGGAGCCAGCAATCCCATCGGCCAGATCCCGAACGCCACCAGCACGCCAGCCAACACGGCCACCCAGGCGCCCTCGCGTCGCGACAGGTCGGGCGCCGTCCAGCCGCGCGCGGGAGCGCCCAGGAACGCCGCGCTCCACCCGCGGAGCAACGCCACCGCCAGCGTGGCGCTGGCCACCAGCACGAGGCCGCAGGACACCGGGCTCTCCTCCCACAGCGCGTGCAGCAGCAGATCGTCGGCGGCGAACCCCACGGTGCCCGGCAGCGCGATCCCGGCCGCCGCGAAGAACGCGAACGCCCAGGTGATGCGCGGGAACCGCACCGACCGGCCGCCGGGGAACCGCAGGTCCACCGGGCCCGTGCGCGCCTCGATCGCCGCCAGGAGCAGCCCGAAGCCCCCGAGCGCCAGCGCGAACGCCACCGAGACGAACACGGCGCCCGCGAAGTGGCCGCGCCCCGCAGCCCCGACCGCACCCAGCAACATGCCGCCGTGTACGGATACCGACGACGACCAGAGGCCCCGCAACGTGCTGCGGGACAGGCTCGCGACCCCCGACAACGCGGCAGCCGTGGCCCCGACCACCACGATCGCGGGCGCGGCGTCGTGTGCGAGCGCGGGCGCAGCGGGCACCACCCAGGCAAGGTGCACCAGCACCGCGGCGATGCTGGTCCCACCGAGCTCGATCGCGACGCCGGGGCTCCGCGCGCACAGAGCGGCGGTCCCCAGGTGGAACGGCACCGCGCCGCCGCGGAGCGCGAGGCCCAGGAGCGACGCGACCAGCGCTACCTCGGCTGCGCCCAGCGCTCCAGCCACGGCCGTCGCTGCGTGACACGACGCGGCGATGGCGAGGCTCGCGGTGCCCGTCCGGGTGCTCGAGCCCGGCGCGTGCAGCGCGGTGGCGAGCGCGACCAGCCCCGCTGCCCACGGCCCCGGGGCGACACAGGCCGCAGCCGCCGCCACTGCACAGGCGATCCGCCGCACGCGGTCCGCCGCGGGGCCCGGTTCCACCGAAGGCAGCCACACCACCAGCGCGGCCACCACCGCCAGCACGAACGGGAGCGTCACCACTGCTCCCCCTCGAGCGCCAGCCAGCGCCGGAGCCGGCCGTCCGCCTGGTTGAGGACCCGCGAGACCCACCAGAGCGGGGCGACCGCACGCTCGGTCCACTCGTCGAGGCGGAACCGGTGGAGCGACCAGGTGAACACCCGCGCGCGCACGGCGGGGGGCAACGGGAGCTCCCACCACGCCGGGGCGGTCTCGGCGTGGCCGCGGTGGTGCGCGTCGTGCACGGTGCTGGGGGCGCGGAGGTACTGGCCCACCCGCAGCAGCGCGTGACCCACGAGGTGGATGAGCGCGAGCGTCGTGAAGCCGGCAGCGATCTCGGCCAGGATCAGCCCCGTCTGGGCGAGCGTGGCGAACGCCAGCGCGCTCTTCGCGTCGGTCTGGGCGCGCGCCACGAGGCTGCCGTACCCGGCGGTGGCCAGCCCCAGCGCCACGCCGGTGAACTCCACGAGCGGCGCGGCGTCCAACACCGGGTGGATCCGGAGCAGCAGGTACAGCCCGGCGTGCACCGACAACGAGCCGTAGAACAGCGCCGACGACGGTGTCGGCCCCTCCATCGCCCGCGGCAGCCAGGACGAGAAAGGAAGCTGCGCCGACTTCGCGAGGGCGGGGAGCAGGAACAGCGCTGCCAGCAGCGTCCGCTCGCCGAGCGGGAGGGTGTCGGCCGCAGTCAACACCGACAACCGCGTGCTGCCGAACGACTCGTGGGTGGCCACGATCCCCAGGAAGAACGCGATGTCGCAGGCGCGGTAGGTCGCGAACGCGCGGATCGACGACCGCACCGGCTCCGCGCGGTCCTTGTAGAAGCCGATGAACAACGCCGACGAGACCCCGAGCAGCTCCCAGCCCGCGAAGAACAGGTCGAGCGCCCCGGCGAGCGCCACCAGCTGCACGCCGCCCCCGAACAACCCCAGCAGAACGAAGAACCGAAGGAACCCCGGCTCGCGGTGCAGGTACGTGGCCGAGAAGACCGTGGTCAACAGCGTGAGGGCCGCCGCGAGCATCGAGAACACGACGGAGAACGCGTCGAGGTGGAACACGATGGGCACCTCGTAGGTGGCCATCCGGATCCAGGGCGCGAGCTCGAGCTCGTGCGGCACCGGCGCAGCGACGTACCGGACCAGGGTCCCGAAGGCGCCGAGGAACGACACCAGCAGCCCGCCGGTCGTGGCCCGGACCACCAGGCGCTCGCTGGCTCCCGCGGTGCCGAGCTCCCACGCGGCGCAGAAGAGGGCAGCCGCGAGAGGCCCGACCACCGTCGCGAGCACGAGCGCAGTGCCTGCGTCAGCCACGCCCGGCCTCCACCAGCGCGGGTCCCAGGTGCGCCCGGTGGGCGCCGTACCAGTCGACCGACCGGGCGACCGTGGGCAGCGCTGCCTCGTCGGGGATCCAGGGGTGGAACGCGCCCCCGCGGAACACGGCCATCGCGCCGGTCTCGGGGTCCACGCTCACCACCTGCACCCACTCGTTCACCACCAGGTCGCGCACCTCCGGCTGACGCCCGACCACCACCCCGAGCGCCTCGGGCGTGGCCTCGACGATCAGCAGCAGCCGCATGGGTTCGTGCAGCTCGACCATCTGCAGGGGCAGGCCCGTCCGCAGGTCGCTCGCGTGGCCGTTCATCACGCCGACGAGCCCGGTGACGTTGTGGGGCAGCTTGGTGCCGCACCCCCACGCCTCGTTGTCGACCGACGAGAACCAGTACTCGAGGTTGATGCCTGCGCCCACCGGCCCCACCGCCGCGAGGATCCGCTCGAGCACACGGTGCTCGGCGTCGAGCGTGGGGTCGTACGTGACCAGGAACGCACGCCGATCCAGGAACAGCCCCCGCGTGAGCGACCGACGCCCCACCACCGCCACGGCGTTGGTGCAGTGGCCGTAC
>JBIKWC010000125.1:0-18912 GCA_044356535.1 Myxococcota bacterium | reverse complement strand
CGGGCCTCCGAAGTGGTGGGCGATACAAGATTCGAACTTGTGACTTCCACCGTGTGAAGGTGGCACTCTCCCGCTGAGTTAATCGCCCGACGGTCGGAGAGGTAACCGGTGGACGACGAGCGTCAAGGGGCCGAGCGACCTGCCGCCGGTCGGACGTGGTCCACCCGGCTCCTGGCGGGGCTGCTCGCCGTGGGGATCGCGGCGTTGCTGGCCTGGTGGTCCGACGCGACCGCCCGCGGCGTGATCGGCGACGTCCATCTGCTCGATCGCCCAGCGGGCACCCCGGTGGTGTTGTCGCTGCAGCCCGTGACCGCGATCCTCGATGACGGGCACTACGCGGTCGGACGCCGGTCGCTGCGGGTGGTGGTGCAGGGGGATCCGCGCGGACTGCAGGTCGGGAGCGACGTCACCGTCCAGGGCACGGTGGGCGACGGGATGGTGATCGAGGGGGCCCGGCGGTCGGCGCCCGGTCGCCCGGCCAAGCGCCAGCTCGGGTTCGTGGGCCTGGGCCTGGCGGCGATCGGGTTCTTCGCCACCACGCGGCTCACGCGGCACGGCTGGAGGGTGACGTGGCCGACCTCGTGACCCACACCACGGTCGTGCTCCTGCCCGCGCTGCTGGCCCGGTGGCGGATGGGTGGGGTGTGTGTCGCCGGCGCCGTACTCCCCGACGTCTTCGGGCGCGTGGTGCCGCTGGGGCTCGACCTGGTGCACCGCCACGTCGTCCCCGTGCCCGAGCCCCTGATCTGGCCGTGGCCCGCGCTGCACGAACCCCTGGGGGCGCTGGCTACGACGGCGTTGTTGACGTTGTCGTTCGTGCCGGAGCAGCGGCGCGCCGCGTTCTGGGCGGCAGCGCTCGGGGTGGCCTCCCACACCGCCCTGGACGTGCTCCAGGACCACCAGGGCGCCGGCTACCTCCTGCTGGCGCCCTGCTCCCTCACGCGGCTGGAGCTGGGGCTCGTGGGGTCGGAGGCGAGCGTGGTGGTGGCGTGGCCGCTCCTCGCAGCCACCGCGCTGGTGGCGGCGTGGCGGTGGTGGTCGCCGGCCGAGACCCGAGGGGTCTGAGCCTCAGCTCCGCCGGCGGAGGCGCCAGCCGAACATCCCGAGCAGGGCGATGCCACCGGCCGCCATCTCCTCCTGGGAGACGTCGATGGTGGTGGACAGCGGCTCCGTCGAGGCCTCGAGCCCGAAGACGGCGTCGGCGTCGTGGACGTCGGTGGGGGCGTACGTGTCGAACCGCGTGGCGAAGCGCTCGTCGCCGCCGTCGGTGACGAAGGTCCCGGCCCAGGTGCGCAACCAGGCGCGGTCTTCACCGAGGACGCCGAGCCGCGCGAGGAACGCGAGCTCCGGGTCTTCCGGGTCACCCAGGAGGGTCCCGCCGTCCTCCGAGGTCCAGCCCGCGACTGCCTTGGCTCGGCTGTCGGCGACGACGTAGGCGGTGGTGCGCTGGGCGTCGACGAGCCCGTGGCGGGCCATGACCGAAGGGAACCGCAGCTCGTCGCCGGCGTACCGGATGCGCACCGGCGGGAGCGCTGCGCCCGAGGCCGGGGTGGTGGCCGACGCCGGCGTCACCTGCAATGCGACGAACGTGGCGCCGAGGTCGACGTAGTGGGAGAGGTCGTCGGCCGCGAGGCCCTCCCAGCCGTGATCCGCGAACCAGGCGTCGAGGTCGCCGGCGTCGGTGGCGGTGATCACGACGTAGTCGTAGGTGCCGGTGAAGCCCTCGTCCAACACGGTGACGCCGTCGTTGCTGCGGGTCCCGCCGGCCTTGCTGCCGGCGCCGAACAGGCAGCCGCAGCCGCCGCTGTCGCTCTCGGCGGAGGAGCCGTAGTTCACCAGGGGTGCGCTCCGTTCGCGGAGCGCGGTGAACAGGCCGACGTCGCCATCGTCCACGGCGGCCACCTCACCGGGCACCGGGATCACCCACCCGAAGTCGGCGGCGTCGCCCGTGTAGGCCACGGCGTAGGAGACCGCGACCTCCCCGCTGCCGACCTCGAACGCGACCTCTGCGTGGTCGGACTCCGCCAGCGCGCCCACCTCGTGAACGAGGCCTGCGCACGCGTACGCCGACGTGCCCGAAGCCAGGGCCCCGGCCACCACCACCCACCGCCAGCTCTCGACCACCGCAGACTCCGATCCGTGCCGGCCGCATCGTAGCCCGCCGGCGCGGTTATCGGTCGGCATGCTGGTGATCGCGCCCGGGAAGCTGGTGGTGTTGGGGGAGTACGCGGTGGTCGACGGTGCCCCCGCGCTGGTGGCGGCCGTGAACCGCGGCGTGGCGTGCGCCTGGGACCCGGGCGAGGGCCTCGCGATCTCCACGCCCACCGGGGACGACCGGTTCGTGCGGTCGGCGCTGCTCGAGGCCGACGCCCCGGGCGGTACGTGGCGCTTCACCGACTGGAACCCGCTGCCGTCGGCCACGAAGGTGGGGCTGGGGGGCTCGGCGGCAGCGGTGGTGGCGGCCACGTTGGCGGCCCGGCTGGCCCGCGGGGACACGCCGACCCGGGAGGCCCTGTTCCGCTGCGCCGTGCGGGTCCACCGGGCGGTCCAGGGCTCGGGGTCGGGGATCGACGTGGCGGCCTCGACCTACGGCGGGCTGTGCAGGTTCGAGGTGGACCGCGTGACGCGCTTGCCCGCGGTGCCCGCGGAGCGGCTGGTGGTGGTGTTCTCGGGGACCTCGGCGTCCACGGGGTCGCGGGTCCAGCAGTATCGGGCCTGGCCCGACCGGGCGGCGTTCGTGGCGGAGAGCCGCCGCCTGGTGGACGGGTTCGCGACCGACCCGGTGGCGGCGCTGCACGCCGGCGGCGCCCTGCTGCGCGCGATGGCCCGTCAGGCGGGCATCTCCTACTGGACGCCGGCCATCGACGCGCTGGTGTCGCTGGCCCGCACACACGGTGGCGCGGCGAAGCCGTCGGGCGCTGGGGGCGGCGACATCGTGGTGGCGCTGTTCCCCGACCCGGAGGCGGCAGAAGCGTACGGCGCGGCGGCGGCGGGCGCAGGGTTCCTGCTCGTGCCGGTGGCGCTGGCCGAGGGCGCCGCGCGCTGTTGACGCTACAGCGGGCGGCCGTTCTCGATCTCGACGTCGTCGATCGCGACCTGGTCGGCGCCCTGGGACTGCGAGCCGTCTTTGCGGTACGTCCACTGGAGGTCGTGGACCCCGACCGTCAGCGGGTACGACTCCTGCGTCCACCCCCAGTTGCCCGACCACTGGCCCTGCTGGGCGCCGTCGATCTTGAACAGGAGCTTGTCGTAGCCCGACTCGGTCACGCCCTTGTGGAAGAAGGTCACGCTGCCCGGTGAGGTGATGTCCACGGTCAGCGTGAGGATGCTCGACTCGCTGTTCCCGATGTTCCCGGACAGCGACGACTGGAGGCCGCGGTGGGCCCAGTCTTCTCCGAGGTACCACGTGACCGCGCCCGTCTGCACCCAGTTGGCGCCCATGCCGTTGGCCTCGAAGTCCTCCTCCCACGGGTCGCAGTCTTCGCCGTCGCAGTTCGAGTCCGTGCCGTTGCAGGCGTCGTTCGCGCCCGGGTGGACGCTGCGCGTGTCGTCGTCGCAGTCGTCGCAGACGTCGTAGCCGTCGCGGTCGCTGTCGTCGTCCACCGTGCCGTCGCAGTCGTTGTCCTTGCGGTCGCACACGTCGTCGGCGCCCGGGTGGATCTCGTCGTCCCGGTCGTTGCAGTCCCGGCCGCCCAGGTCCTCGGTGATCTCGCCGTCGCCGTCGTTGTCGCAGGCGTCGTCGCACCGCGGATCGTCACAGTCCGCCGGCCGGTCGCAGTCCGGAGCAGGGTCCGTGGTGGTGGTGGTGTCGGTCGGATCGGTCGTCTGGGTGGGATCACCCGTGTCGTCCTGCGTCTGGACGGTGACGTCGTCCGTGTCCACCGGGTCGACGCCGTCGCGGTCCGGTCGGTCCGGGTAGTGCGACAGCGAGCCGCCGCACGACAACGAGACGAAAGGGATCCACAGCAGGCGGGTGTGCAGAGGAGTGCGCATGCGGTCGATCATATCCCGGCTCGCGGCGCGCCCGCCACGGACCGGTTCGCGGTCGGCCTGCGCGAGGCCCGGCCCGGTCAGAACTCCTTGCGCGCCTGGTCGAGCCGCGCGTGGTCCACCCGGACCGGATCACCTTCGGCCAGCGCGTGCGCGAGCTGCGTGTTCGTGTGGCGCAGCTGGTCGGAGAGGGCGCGGATCATGGCGCGCCGGAACGTGCTCCCCACCATGGTGGTGTCGTCGGTGAGGTCCCGCCAGCCGTCCTCGTCGAGGGTGTGCACCAGCACCTCGCCGCGCGCCACACACGACGACATCCGCGGCGCGCCCGACGCCAGCGACACCATCCCGAAGGCCGCCCCCGGCGACAACGTGGCCACCACCTTGGGGTCCTCGCCGGCGGCTACGACCACGTCCACGAGGCCCTCGTCGAGCACGAACATGCGGGTGCCGCGCTCGCCCTCCGTACACAGGAACGCGCCGCCGTCGGCCCGCAGCGTGCGGAACCGTGTGGCGAGCTGGTCGAGCACCGGGCCCGGTCCGTCCTCGAACAGGCGGGACCGCGCGAGGCAGCGCCGGAGGTCCCCGGTGGCGGTGCGTTCGCCCCCCACACCCAAGAGGCGCCGGACCGCTGCGAAGAACCCCGTCGGCGGGAGGCCTGCCGGGGTCCCGAGCGAGAGCTCCGCCACCCGATCCCCCACGCCGTGCAGGCGCACCACCTGCTCGGCGATCGCGGCGGTCTCGAGGTTGCGGCAGATCGGGTGGAGCGTGTCCCGCAGCTCTTCGTAGCCCACGCGATCGAGCGCCCACACCACGGCCGGCGTGCGCGCCGTCACCGTGGCGGTGCGGTGGACGTCCTCGAACAGGGCCGTCTCGCCGAGGAGGCTCCCGGGCTTGACCACGGTGAGGAGCGAGCCTCCGGCGTGGATGTCGAGCTCGCCCTCGACGAGGCACATCATGGAGCGGCCGATCGACCCCTCCTCGGCCAGCGGAACGCCGGCGTCCACCTGCAACACGCGGAACCGACGCCGCGCGGTCGCGGCATCGACGTCGTTCAAGCCGTCGAACTGTGGTGGTCGGGCCAACGTCCCCCCGGACCCAGCCATCCTACTGCAACGGGACCGCCCCCGCGTCGATCATTGCGGTACGACACACGCCAGCGTGACGTCGGAGGTGGTCGAACCTGCCGGCTCGGCCTGCTGGTACGCGGTGATCCCGAAGGTCACGCGCGCGCGACGCCCCTGGAGGTCGGGGAGCTCCCAGCCGTCGTAGCGCAGGTGGACCTCCGACCCGGTCCAGTACCCGGCGGAGTCGCCGGCGTTGGCGCACACCACGCCGAAGGTGAGCTGCGTGTCGCCGAGGACCTCTTCGGTGTCCACATCCACGGCCGTCACCCGCACGTCCACGCCGTCGCCGAGCACCTCGGGGCCCACGGCGCGGAACCGCAGCGGTGTGTACGGTGCCCCGCCCTGGGGCGGCGAGCCGCAGAACAGGTCGTCTCCGTCATGCAGGTCGCCGAAGTCCCCGGAGGGTGGCGCGATCTCGATCTCGACCTCGGGCGCCGCGCAGGCGAGCTCCAACGTGGGCTCCTCGGCGCAGGCTGCCGTGAGCACCGCGGCGGCGATCGTGTTGTTGCGCATGACGCTCCCGGCCCCTGCGGCCACCCTACCCGGCCGACCAACGCGCCGTCGACGGGGTTACCCCGCGCCCGGGGGCCCCGTGGCGGACATCGGACAGCGCAAGAACGAGCACCTCGACCTGTGCGCCACCGACGCCGTGGCGTTCCGCGACCGGACCACCCTCCTCGAGCAGGTGCAGCTCGTCCACGACGCGCTCCCCGAGCTCGCTACCGCCGACGTCGACCTCGGCACCCCGCTGCTGTCCAAGCGCCTGCGCGCGCCCGTCGTCATCGCAGCGATGACCGGCGGCACCGACCGCGCGGCCGCGGTCAACGAGGCGCTGGCTTCCGTGGCCGAGGAGCTGGGGGTGGGCTTCGGGTTCGGGTCCATGCGGCCGCTGCTCCAGGACGCGCGCGCGCCCGGGTACTCGGTCCGCCACGTCGCCCCCACGGCGCTGCTGTTGGGCAACATCGGCGTGGTGCAGGCGCGCGAGTCGTCCAGCGCCCAGCTCGCCGACCTCGTGGGCAAGACGGGCTGCGATGCCCTGTGTGTCCACCTGAACCCGGCCATGGAGGTGATCCAGCCGGGGGGGGACGACGACTTCCGCGGCGGCCTCGCCACCATCGAGCGCCTGGTCGCCGAGCTCCCCGTCCCGGTCGTGGTGAAGGAGACGGGCTGTGGGCTGTCGCGCGAGGTGGGGCGGCGGTTGGTGGCGGTCGGCGTGCGCACGGTCGACACCTCCGGCGGCGGGGGCACCTCGTGGGTCGGCGTCGAGACGCTGCGCGCCCGCGCGCGGACGAAGCGGCTCGGCGAGCTGTTCTGGGACTGGGGCATCCCGACGGCGGCGTCGGTGGCGCAGCTCTCCGGCCTTCCGCTCGACATCATCGCGACCGGCGGTGTGAAGGACGGGCTCGACGTGGCCCGCGCCCTGGCCCTCGGCGCCACCGCCGGCGGCATCGCCCGGCGCTTCCTCATGGCGTACAACGACGGTGGCCGCGACGGCGCCCGGGACGCGGTCGCCGAGGTGATCGAGGAGCTGCGGGTCGCCTGCCTGCTCACCGGCAGCCGCACGCCGCGCGACCTCCAGCGCCGGCCGCTCTTCCTGGGCACCGAGCTCGCGCGGTGGGTGCCGTCGGACGCCCCGCTCCGCGCCCGCCTGTAGCGGACCCCTCCCGCCCGGCGGTCGCCCGCGCTACGCGAGCGCGAGAGGAGGAGCCGTGGCGCGCATCGGGGTCATCGCCGGGGACGGGATCGGGAAGGAGGTCGTGCCGGAGGCGCTGCGCGTGCTGGAGCACCTCGACCGGCGACACGGTCTGGGACTGGCGTTCGAGCACTTCGATCTGGGCGCCGATCGCTACCTCCGCGACGGGACCACCATGCCCGCCGAGGTGATGGAGCGCTTCCGCACCGAGTTCGACGCCGTCCTCCTCGGAGCGCTCGGCGATCCGCGGGTGCCATCCAACGTCCACGCCAAGGACATCCTGCTCGGCGCGCGGTTCCAGCTCGACCTGTACGTGAACTTCCGGCCCGTGACGCTGCTCGACGACCGGCTCTGTCCCCTGAAGGGCAAGGGCCGCGCCGAGGTCGACATGGTCGTGTTCCGCGAGAACACCGAGGGCCTGTACACCGGCGTTGGCGGCCAGTTCAAGCGCGGCACCGACGACGAGGTCGCCATGGAGCAGGAGATCAACACCCGCAAGGGCGTCGAGCGCATTGTCCGCGCGGCGTTCGCCTACGCCCGCGAGCACGGCCGCAAGTCGGTGTGCATGTCCGACAAGGCGAACGCGATGCGCCACGGCCACGACCTCTGGCAGCGCGTCTGGAAGCTCGTCGCCGCCGAGTACCCCGAGCTCGCCACGTTCCACCTCTACGTCGACGTCCTCGCGATGGAGATGGTCCGCGCGCCCGAGCGGTTCGACGTGATCGTCACCAACAACCTGTTCGGCGACATCGTCACCGACCTCGGCGCTGGGCTCACCGGCGGCCTCGGCCTCGCGTGGTCGGGCAACATCAACCCCGGCATCCCCGGGAAGGTGCGCAAGATCGGGTTGTTCGAGCCCGTGCACGGCTCTGCGCCGGACATCGCCGGGAAGGGCCTCGCGAACCCGCTCGCCGCGATCCTCAGCGCTGGCCTGATGCTGAACCACCTCGGCCACCCCGCGCTCGAGGCGGGGATCCAGCGCGCGGTCCGGGCGGTGCTCGCCGCGGGCCAGGTCACGCGCGATCTCGGGGGCGACCTCGGCACCTCCGCCGTCACCGACGCGGTGCTGGCCGAGCTCGGCTGAAGGACAGGGCCTCGACAGGCCGGATGGTGCCCGCGGACCCGACCGGGTGGTAGGGTGCGGCCCCGTCCAGGAGGTCCCGTGTCCGACATTCAGCAGGAGCTCGCTTCCCTCGCCAACGCCCGCGTCACGCCCGCCGTGTTGTCGGCGCTCGACTACGTGGTGCCCGGCGAGTGGACGAACGTCACGTCGCTCGACGACATGATCCGCACCCAGCTCGGTGTGCAGGACCCCACCGAGGTGGCCCGAATCCGGGAGCGCGCGACCGCCCTCTGGCAGCAGAAGCCGCACTACCAGCGCGCCCTGACGATCTACCGGGCCGTCGACACCGCCGACAAGGCCGTCGCCGCCGCCGTGGCCGCGAACGCGCTCGGCAACACCTTCTCGTTCCTGGGCTTCCTCGACAAGCTCACGCCCAAGCCCGACACCACCCAGGCGCTGGACGCGGCGCTCAAGCTCGCCGCCGAGGTGGCCGCCTTCACCACGCTGCGCGGCCTGCCCATCCACTCGCTCGCCGAGGCCCAGGCCTTCCCGGCGGCCCTCGCCACCTACGCGAAGGCCGACATGATGCGCCTCGCCGCCTGGATCGCCATCGACGGCATCCTGCCGCTCGGCCCCGAGTTCGTGCAGAAGATCGTGTCGATCGTGCAGGGCGTCGACACGTCGGTCCTCACCAACAACCCGCTGTTCAACGCGATCAAGGGCAACCTCCCCGGCGGCAGCGTCGACGAGCAGAAGGGGTTCCTGGTCTCGACCCTCGGCGCCGGCAGCAGCTACATCTCCGAGTTCGTGAGCGCCCGCGGCCTCACGCAGGCCTCGCTGGCCAGCAAGCTCGGCTCGCTGGTGAACGTGGCCGACAAGGGCATGGACGCGATGGCGGTCGCCCTCGACGTGTCGACCGACTACTTCTCGCACACGGGGCTCCAGTCCGTGGCGCGCGTCCTGGTGCACGACGCCCAGGAGAGCCTCGCCGCCGGCGAGACGGTGTCGGCCGCAGTCGCCGCCGCCCCGGCCGAAGAGGGGAGCTCGTGGTTCAAGACCGCCGCGATGGTGGCGGGGGGTGGCGCGGCCGTCACGGCGCTCGGCGCCGCCGGCGTTGCGGTGGCCGGTGTTGCCGGCGCTGCCGCGCTCTGGAACTCGTGGGGCAACGACGACGACGAGGAGGACGAGAAGCTCGCCGAGAACGCGCCCGTGGACCCGGCCCTCGCCCAGCTCGACGACAACGCCCTCGCCGCGCGCGAGCAGGCCATCGAGCTGCAGGCGCGCCAGCTGATGGCGGGCGGGCAGATGACCCCCGAGCTGCAGCAGCAGATGATGATGCTGCGCCGGCAGCGCCAGCAGATGCGCCGGGCCCGCCGGATGCGCATGATGGCGATGATGCAGCAGGGCCGCCCCGGGATGGGCCGCATGGGGATGGGCATGGGCCGCCGCGGCATGGGCGGTGGCATGGGACGCGGTGGTGGCGGCATGGGACGCGGACGCTTCTGACGCCAGCTGCCGAGCCCCCCCACGGGGGTTACGGGGCGCTCCTTCCCACTCGAGGAGTCGCCATGCAGCTCGACGTCGCCCGTCGCGAGATCGTCATCCTCTCCGGCGTCCGGACCCCCTTCGGAACCATGGGGGGCGCCCTCAAGGACCTCACCGCCACCGATCTCGCGGTCCCCACGGCGAAGGCGGCGCTGGAGCGCGCAGGCGTGTCGGCCGACGAGATCGACCACGTGATCTACGGCAACGTGCTGCAGACGGCGAACGACGCCATCTACCTGCCGCGCCACATCGGCCTGAAGGCGGGCGTGCCGCAGCAGGTCCCGGCGCTCGGCGTCAACCGGCTGTGCGGCTCGGGCTTCCAGGCGATCGTCGCCGCTGCAGAGCAGATCATGACCGGGCAGGCCTCCGTCGTGTTGTGCGGCGGCTCCGAGGCCATGAGCATGGCGCCCCACGTCACCTACGGCCTGCGCGACGGCGCCAAGTTCGGCAAGCCCCCGAAGACCCAGGACCTCCTCTGGGAGTGCCTGACCGACACGATGACCGGGATGCCGATGGCGATCACGGCCGAGAACCTCGCCGAGCAACACGGCATCAGCCGCGAAGCGTGCGACGCGTTCGGCCTCCTGTCCCAGGAGCGGTGGGCCGCCGCGGACGCCGCCGGGCGCTTCGCCGACGAGCTCGTGGGGATCGAGCTCCAGAGCCGCAAGGGCACCGTGACCTTCGCGCGCGACGAGCACCCCCGCGCCGCCACGATCGAGGGCCTCGCGAAGCTCCCCGCCGTCTTCAAGAAGGACGGCCGGGTCACCGCCGGCAACGCCTCGGGGATCTGCGACGGCGCAGCCTCCCTCGTGGTCGCCGACGCGAAGTGGGCCGAGCGCAAGGGCCTCCGCCCGCTCGCCCGCCTCGTGGGCTGGGGCATCAGCGGCTGCGACCCGAAGATCATGGGCATCGGCCCCGTGCCGGCCGCCCGCCGCGCCTTCGAGCGCACGGGCCTCGGGCTCGGCCACATGGCCCTCGTCGAGGTGAACGAGGCGTTCGCCCCGCAGTACCTCGCGGTGGAGAAGGAGCTCGGCCTCGACCGCTCGATCACGAACGTGAACGGTGGGGCCATCGCCCTCGGGCACCCGCTCGGCGCGTCCGGCGCCCGCATCACGACCACGCTCGTGCACGAGCTGCGCCGCCGCAAGCAGAAGTACGGCCTCGGCTCCGCGTGCATCGGCGGCGGCCAGGGCATCGCCGTCATCGTCGAAGCCTACTGATGGCCCCGCGAGACCCGGAGGCTGCCGTGCAGCAGGACATCATCCACGACTGGAACACCGCGGGCCGCAACACCTGGGCGCTCCGCAAGGTCGAGATCCACGACGAGACGCTGCGCGACGGCATCCAATGCCCGTCCGTCACCGATCCGCCGATGGACGTGAAGAAGCAGATCGTCCGCCGGCTCGCCCGCCTCGGCGTGCACTCGGTGAACGTGGGCCTCCCGGGCGCCGGTCCCCGCGCGATGGCCGACAGCCTGGAGCTCGTGGAGCTCGTCCGCGACGAACGCCTGCCGATCCGGGTGGGCTGCGCCGCGCGGACCCACGCGAAGGACATCGAGCCCATCATCGAGATCTCCCAGCAGACGGGGGTCCCGGTCGAGGTGATGACCTTCCTGGGTTCGTCCCCGATCCGCATGCTGGCGGAGTCCTGGGAGGAGCCCAAGCTCGAGCAGCTCACCCGCGAAGCCGTCCGCCTCGGCGTGAAGGCCGGGATCCCGGTGTCCTTCGTCACCGAAGACACCGTGCGCTCGCACCCGACCACGCTGCGCCGCCTGTTCGACGCAGCAGTCGAAGAGGGCGCCACCCGCCTCGTGTTGTGCGACACGGTGGGCCACGTCACCCCCGCCGGCGCGCGCAACCTCGTCGAGTGGACCGACGGCCACCTCAAGGGGCTGGGGGTCCGCGACCGGGTCAAGCTCGACTGGCACGGCCACCAGGACCGCGGGCTGTCGCTCATCAACGCCATCGCGGCCGCCGAAGCGGGCTGTGATCGCGTACACGGCTGCGTTCTCGGCATCGGCGAGCGCGTGGGCAACACCCCGCTCGACCAGCTCCTCGTGAACCTGCAGCTCGCGGGCGTGGAGGACGGCGACCTCACCGAGCTGGCCGAGCTCGTGGACCTCGTGTCCCGGCACTGCGGCGTCCCGATCCCGGTGAGCTACCCCGTGTTCGGGCGCGACGCGTTCCGCACGGGGACCGGGGTCCACGCGGCGGCCGTCATCAAGGCGCAGGCGAAAGGCGACGAGTGGCTCGCCGACCGCATCTACAGCGGGGTCCCGGCGGGCTGGTTCGGGCGCCACCAGGAGATCGAGATCGGGCACCAGTCCGGGGTCTCGAACGTGCGGTTCTGGCTCAAGGCCCGCAACATCGAGGCCACCGACGCGCTGGTGAACGCCGTCTTCGAGGCCGCGAAGCAGACCGACCGCCTGATGACGAACGAAGAGGTGCTGGCGGTCGTCCACCGGCACGCATCCGCCTAGGATCAGCTGGCGGAGGTCTCTTTCGCGGCCGCTTCGGCGGCCATCGCCTTCTGGTGGGCCGCGTACTCGGCGTCGAGCGCAGCGTCCCGGTCCTCGGCGGCCCACCGCAGGCGGTGCTGGAGGTTCTGCGCCAGGTGCATCAGCAGCACCAGGGCCACCAGCAGCCGCACCATGCCCTGGTCGAACCCCGGCAGCCCGTAGAAACACACCGCGACCGCGAGGGCCGCGTCGGTGAGGCTCACGGCCCAGAACAGGAGCCGGAACCGCCGCGCCAGCTCGAACCGCACGAGCAGGTGGTTGAGCGCGAGGACCGCGCCCAGCGCCGACCAGACGCTCCACCTCAGGTCCACGACAGCGCCTCGCCCACGCCGACGTTGTCGATCAGCCGCGTGCGGCCCACGAACGCCGCCACCACCGCGCGGGCGGGGCGCTCTCCGACCACCTGCAACGGCGCCAGGGTGCGGGCGTCGACGAGCTCGAAGTAGTCCAGCTTGTCGACCTCGAGGTGACGCCGGCCCAGCGCCGTGAGCGCCTCGGCCCCCCGCTCGCCCGCAGCGGCGGCGTCGCGTACGGCGAACAGCGCGCGGTGCAGGCTCACCGCCCGGCGGCGCTCGTCGTCGGAGAGGTACCGGTTGCGGGAGGACAACGCCACGCCGTCGGCGTCGCGGACGAGCGGCGCGGGCACGACGCGCACGGGCAATGCGAGGTCCTCGACCATCCGCCGCAGCACCATCAGCTGCTGGAAGTCCTTCTCGCCGAAACACGCCACCGCAGCGCGGGTGACGCCGAACAGCCGCGCACACACGGTCGCGACGCCTTCGAAGTGCCCTGGTCGCGACGCCCCGCACAGGCCGTCGGTGAGGCCGTGGACGGACACCGAGGTGGCGAAGCCGTCGGGGTACAGGTCGTCGGGCGCGAACAACAGGTCGACGCCGTGGGCCGCACAGAGCGCGGCGTCGGCCTCGGGGGTGCGCGGGTACCGCGCCAGGTCCTCGCTTGGTCCGAACTGCAGCGGGTTCACGTAGATGCTCGCCACGAGCACGTCGCACTGCGGCCGGAGGAGGTCGAGCAGCGAGGCGTGCCCGACGTGCAGCGCCCCCATCGTGGGCACGAGCCCGATCCGACGCCCGCGGGCCACGTGGTCCGAGGCCGACGCGATCATGTCGTTCGCGGTACGTACGAGCTGCAACAGGGCTCCAGGTGGGCTCCGTATCCCGATGGCCTCGCGCCTTGGAGGGTGTGCTGGGCATCGTCGCCGAGACCCACGGGTTCTGCCGCCCCTCCGGCGTGCTCCGCGCTCCGGTGCCCGGCGGCTGGGTCTGGGACGCGCCGCCGTGCCGCGACGCCTGGTCCGCCCACCGGGTGGAGCTCGTCGCGGGAGGGGTGGAGGAGGGGCTCCGCTGGTGGGAGGCGCACCACGCGGGCAAGGGGCTGGCGCGGGTCGCGATCACCGTGGAGGGGCCGCCGGCGCTCGCTGCCCCCCCGGGGTGGTCGGTCACGCGGCAGGTGGTGCTGGTTCACAGCGGCGCGCCGGAAGTTGGAGACGCGGCGCTGCCCGTGCGCCCCGCCGACCCCGGGCGGGTCGCGGACTGGATCGCTGCGCACCGCGTGATCGACGGGCCAGCGTATGCGCGCGCGCTGCGGTGGTGGCTCGGGGGCCTCGCTGCGAACGGCGCCGTGACCTGGGTCGCGTGGGACGGGAGCGAACCCGCTGCCACGGTGACACTGGTGCCGGGACCGGCGGGGGTGGGCCGCCTCCAGGAGGTGTTCACCGCGCCGGGGTGGCGGCGCCGGGGGCTCGCTCGCGCGCTGCTCTCCCGGGCGCTGCAGCCCGTGGAGCGCGCCGTGCTCGCCGTCGACGCGGGCTCGGCAGCGGAGCGCTGCTACCGCGCCCTCGGGTTCTCCGAAGTGGGGCGGCTCGGCTGGTTCACCCGACCCGTGAGCGGTAGATGAGGCTCAGGGGCACATCCGGGTGCGGACGCTGGCGTTGCTCCAGCCGAGGTCGGTGCCCCCGAGCCGGATGAAGTTGTTGCCGTTCACGTCCTTCTCGTCGAAGTACACGAGGTAGTCGCCGGTCGTGAGGCCGAGCATGTCCCAGTGGCGCCACTCGTCGTTGTTCGCCCAGCTGACCTCGGGCGTGGTGTTCAGCGCGAAGTTGAGGACGGTCTTGTGGGCCACGGCGGTGCTCCACGCGCCGGACACCACGGAGCCCGCGTTCGTGTCGCGCGAGCCGGGGAACATGCGGAGGTCGAAGTTGCCGACGGGGTCGTCGTTGCAGACGTAGGCAGGGTTGAAGAACTCGTTCACCACCCACGAGACGATGGGAGTGCGGTAGGTCGCGAGCTCCATCCGCATGGACGGTGGGTCCGGGAACGTGGTGGGGTTGGTGCTGACGAACTCGACGATGTCGGGGTACTGCTGCACCAACATGCGCCACTTGGCGCCCTGCCGGATGACGTGGGGCGTGGCGTACACGGCGCCGCCGGTCGCGGGCACGGCGGGGGCCGCGTAGATCGACCGGACGTACGGGTCGCCGGCGCCGTCGAAGCGGAAGTAGGCCACCCCGATCCCGTTGTTGACCCCGTTCCAGCCCTCGGACTTGAAGTACAGGTACATCGAGGGGATGACGGCGGACGTGGTGGTCCGGAAGACGATGGACGGGTGGGCCGCCACGCAGGCGTAGTAGTTGTTGGACGCCGGGTTCGGGGCGACGACCGGATTCGGCAACATCGTCCAGTTGACGCCGTCGGGCGACGTGGCCATGCCCACGTCCCACACGCCGTTGGGGCAGTTGGCGTCGACCGTGGAGGTGCGCGACTCGAACGCCATGACGTACTGGCTGTTCACGGTGTCGAACACGACGCTCGGGTTCGAGATGCTGTTGTTCGCCCAGCTCGAACCCGGGTCGGGCGACAGCACCGCACCCGCCTGGTACGTCCACGTGAACTGCTGAGCGAGGGCGGTACCGGCGAGGAGGGTGAACAGCATCGAATGCTCCAGGTGACGGATCCAGGGGGGTTCGCGGACGATAGCACCCCTTCGGATCCGGAGCTCGCGCCTTCAGACAAACTTCTGCCCAGAGCGCCGCCCGGTCAGGAGTACCGCGCGAACCACTGCTTCAGGCGGAGCTTCTTCTTCGTCGAGTCCGAGGTCATGTAGCGGATCGTCCCGAACACGGGCCGCTCGGGGAACCACGGCCGATCGAACCGCCCGAAACACCACGCGATGCCCGCAGTCGAGTTCGGGTCGCGGCCGTCGAGCGCGTACCGGTGGTTCAGGGTCACGAGTGTGGACCACGCCTCCTGCGGGCTCGCCGACCACTCGAGGACCTTCTTGCCCCACAACATGCGCAGGTAGTTGTGGATGATGCCGTCGCGGCGGAGCTGGGTCTGGGCCGCGTTCCACAGCGGGTCGAAGGTCCGACCTGCCTCGAGCGCGGCGAGGTCGTAGCGGTGAGGCCGCTCGTCGCCCGCGTGCGTGGCGAGGGTGGCGCGGGCCCAGTCCGGCAGCGTCTCGTACCGCTCCGCGTCGGGGACGTGGTCGGTGAAGCCGTGGGCGAGCTCCCGCCAGGTGACGAGCTCGTCGAGGAAGCCCTCCCGCGCAGGGTCGAGGCCCCAGTACCCCTCGCGGGAGCCGGCGGCTGCGCCGAGGCTGGCGGTCGACCAGCCCGTGCCCGCCGTCACCGCGCGGAACACGGCGTGGGCGGAGAGGTGGCCGAAGTGGAGCCACGGCGACAGCCCGCTGGCGACGTCCTCGTCGGGGTGGTTGCGGTCCGGATACCGCCCGAGCCGCTGCGTCACGAACCGGGTCAGGCGCCGTCCGGCCTCCTCGGAGCCACCGCGCGCGGACGCCACCGCTGCGGGCCCACCGACCAGGCGGGACACCCCGGAAGGCGCGTCGAGCAGGGCGTCGGCCATGGGCCAGCGGGCGAGGAGCGCGGGCTCGACGACGGCTGCGGGCCCGTGGTTCCCGGCGAGGGGGTCCTGGGCGGGGGCGTCGGCGTGGGTGGGCCAGGTGCGCTGGAAATGGCGCCGGAACGTGGCCGCCGAGGGCCAGGCGCGGCCGTGGGCGGACAGCGGCAACAGGCCGATCGAGTCCACGTCCACGAACCGGACGGGGGAGCGCGCCGCCGCGGCTGCCACCATCTTCCCCAGGAAGAACGCGGGGGTCCGGTCGGTCACCACGAGGCAGGCTCGTTCGGAGAGCGCCTCCAGCAGGCCCCGGCCCGCGCCCGCTTCGGGCTCGACGTACGGCAGGTAGCGGATGCCGGCGGCAGCGAAGGCGCGGCGCTGGTCGGCCATCCCCTCCACGGCGAACTGGTGGAACCGGGCGGAGGCATAGGGGTACCCGGCGCGGAGGGCCTCGAGCACCAGCAGGGGCCTGCGGAGCCGCTTCGCTTCGGCCAGGGCGTGGTCGAGGGCGTAGTTGTCCGCGGTGCGCCGGGTGGCCACCATCCACAACAGCACGTGGTCCCCAGCGGGGTTCACGGGGCGCGTGGACAGAACGCGGACGCGGGACGAGGGGGTCATGGCGCCCCGTAGCGATCCACGAGCGCGCCTGGCAGGCCACACAACCCGAAGACGGCGTCGACGCCGTGGGCCTCGAGCGGACACTCCTCGAGGACCCTGCCGGTGCCGAGTTCGACGCGCACGACGCGGGTCGGGCGGGTCCCCACGGTCGTGTGCCCGCGGAGCCGACCCGCGAGCCAGGCGAGGTTGCGTCTCAGGCGGGTCGCGCGCAGCCGCGTGAAGCCGACCCACGCGGTGTCGCCGTCCAGCACGAGGCCCCGGCACCACCCGAGCGCGCCGTCCCCTGCGATCACGACCGACCGGAGCACACGCCGCTGGTCGAGGTCCACGAGCACGAGCCGACCGTCCACGGCGGTGAACCACACGCCTTCGTCGCACGCGAAGCCGTCGTGGATGACGACGTCGGCGACCTGCACCGGAGGGCCGCCCTCCAGCGGCACCACGTCGCCGCGCCCGCCGCGCGTGACCCAGGTGCGCCCCCGCCACACCACGAGGTGGTTCGGGTGGAACACGTCGTCGAATGGCAGGCAGCGGACGTCGGTGGTGGGCGCGGTCGCGCCGGGGTGCACCGGCCAGAACCGCCCGTCGGTGGCGCGCACCACCCCACCCGCGCCGGTGGCCACGGCCAGGAGGCCCTCGGGGGTGGCGGCGACGTGGTGCAGGTCGGCGAACGCAGGCTGGTCGAACCGGTCGCCCCCGGGCCAGCAGACCACGTCGCGCTCGGTGCACAGCCACACCCGGTCGCCATCGACCCCCGGCGCGCCGAACCGGTGCCCCACCCCGTCCGCCACCCAGGGGGCGGTCGCGCGGTAGCGGAGCACCTCGCGGTAGCCCTCCGCGCCGAGGACGCCGAACACAGCCAGGTCGTACAGCGGGCGGTGGTCGCGATCCGCGGCGCTGGCCGGTCGACCCTGGCGCCCGCCCGCGACGCCGAGCGGGCTCACTGCTCGGTGCGGACGACGAGCCACGTCGAGCGGCCCACGGCGCAGGCGCCGTGCGGAACGACGTCGCCCACGGCCAGGCGCTGCCCCGCCGCCTCGGTCGCGCCCGCGAGCAACACTGCGGTCCCCGGGCCGGTGAAGGTGGCGCCGGCTTCCGCGAACCGGCGCTCCACCCGCCACCCCGGCCCCGTGTCCAGCACGGCGGGGTTCGGGTGCGGCAGACGCCCCACCGCGTGGGCGTGCGCCGGCGTGGCCACGAGGACCGCGCCGCCCGTGACGGCGACGAGGACGTCGGGGTCGCCGAGGAGGTGCACCACCGGCCCGTCCGACAACACCAGCCCGCCCGCCCGGCCGCCGCGGGCCTCGATCACCGCCGGCCAGGTGCCCATGTCGGCCCAGCGGAACGTGGCGGGGACGACGGCGCCGCGCTGGGTGCGCTGCATCACGAGCACGTCGATGGACACGTCGGTCGCGTGGGCGAAGCTCGGCCCCAGCAGCAGGCGGTCGCCGTGGGTCTCGGCCTCGTCGAGCGAGCGGCGGACGTGGTCGACGAGGCCCGGATCCGCTGCAGTGACCTCCTCGAGCAGGCGGTCGGCGCGGAACAGGAACATGCCCGAGTTCCACAGGCAGCCGGCGGCGAACAGCTTCTCGGCCTCGGCGCGGGGCGGCTTCTCGACGAAGCGCGCCACGTGGTTGCCCTCGGGGGTCCACGGCTCGTGGCCGGGCGGCCGCGTGTCGACGGCCTCGCCGGACTCGATCCACCCGAACTGCTCGGCGGGGCCGCGGGCCTGCACCCCGAACACCACGAGGTACCCGCGGCGGGCCAGCACGCAGGCCCGCTCGACGCTCGACACGAACGCCTCCTCCGGGGCCACCGCGTGGTCGGCGGGGACCAGCAGCAGCAGCGCCTCCGGGTCGTCACGGAGCGCCAGGAGCGCGGCGGCGACCGCGGCGGGCGCGGTGCCTCGAGGGGCGGGCTCCACGATCCGGCGGTGGCCGGGGGCCTCGATCGCGACGGCGTCGTCGTGGGAGACCCCGCCGACGAGCCACGGCTCCCCGAGCGACGCGGTCCGGCGCAGGGTGTCGCGCAGGAGCGTGTGGTCGGACGCCAGGGCGAGGAGGGGCTTCGGCCGGTCGGGTCGGGACATCGGCCAGAGCCGCGTCCCGGCGCCGCCGCACAGGATCACCGGTCGGAGCGTCATGGGGACCGCGCTATTGTGCGCCCCGCCGGGTGGCAAGGAGCGGACGTGGTGGCGTGGATGGTGGCGGCAGCGGCGGCGATGCCCCTGCAGCGCGCGGTGGAGCGGGTGCTGGTGGACCCGGCGCTCGCGGGCGCCTCGGTGGGCGTGGTGGTGGGTCCCCCGGACGCGCCCGTGGTCGCGATCGGCGCAGACCGCCGGCTGGTCCCGGCGTCGGTCACCAAGCTCGTGACCGCTGCGGTGGTGGCCGAGGCCCTCCCGCTCGACGCGCCGCTCGAGACGCGGGTGTACCTGCGCGGAGCGGTGCTGGACGGCGTGTTGACCGGCGACGTGGTGGTCGTGGGTGGGGG
>JBIKWC010000124.1:0-19005 GCA_044356535.1 Myxococcota bacterium | reverse complement strand
GGTGTCGCTCGGTTCCGCGCGGCACTTCGCCGAGGACAGCGAGGTCGTCCACGATCTCGGGCTGTTCGTCACGGCGGAGGCGGGGGTGCGGCTCGTCGCGGTCCACCAGCGCGCCTACTTCTCGGACGCGTCCACGATCCTGCCGCTCCCGGAGCTCGGCACGGACTACTACGTGTCCGTCGTCCCCGACGAGGATCTCGCCTACCCCGTGGGCTTCGTGGTGGCGGCGGCCGAGGACGACACCCACGTCCATGTCGAGGTCAACCAGCTCACCTGGGGGCTGCACGGACCGGGGGCACCGATGGACGTGACGCTGATGCGGGGGCAGACGATCCAGTTCCTCTCCCAGCAGGACCTCTCCGGCAGCCACGTCACCGCCGACCGCCCCATCGCCGTGTTCGGAGGCTCCGAGGGGTCGAGCCTCGGGCAGAGCGCGTCCTCGCACACCTGGGAGCAGCTCCCGGCCGTGCACCGCTGGGGCACCGGGTTCGTGGCGGCGCCGCTGTCCACGCAGGACTTCGGGCGGGTCGCCCTCGTCGCTGGCACCGATGGGACGACGGTCGACGTGGGTGGAACCGCCGTCGCCCTGGACGCCGGGGAGCACTGGGAGGGCGCAGTCGACCGGCCGACGCTGATCCGTGCGGATCGCCCGATCCTCGCTGCGCAGTACGTGGTCGGAGACGCTGCGTTCCGCGGGGATCCCAACCTCGTCGTGCTGACACCCGCCGGGCTCACCCAGCTTCGGACCACCTGGTCGACCGACGCCCACTGGGTGGAGGAGTTCCCGGGCGCTGCGACGCACTTCGTGACCGTGTGGTCGGACCCGGCAGCGGAGCTGGTGCTCGATGGCGTCTCCGTCACGGACCCGGGCGTGGCGATCGGGACCTCCGCGCTCTGGCACCTCCCGGTCGGAGAGGGCACCCACGAGCTGGTCGCCGACCACCCCTTCTCGGGGATGCTCTACGGACTCGCGGACTACAACGCCTGGAGCGCCGCGATCGGCTACGACTGCTCGGCCTGTTCACCCTGAGCGCAGGCGGGATCCTCAGGTCCACCCGACCGAAGCCAGCTCCTCCGGGGTCGCGGGGCGCCAGGCACCGGCTGCGAGGTCACCCAGCACCAGCGGACCGTACGACAGCCGGCGCAGCTCCAGCACGGGGAACCCCGCGTTGGCCAGCATCCGCCGCACCATCCGGTGCTTGCCCTCGGTGACCTGCAGCGTGACGCGGTCTCCGTCGATCGACACCAGGTTCGCGTCGTAGACGCCGTCGGCCGTTTGCACGCCGTTGGCGAGGATGCCCTTGAGCGCAGGCTTCGGGCGCCCCTCCACCCGCGCCACGTAGGTGCGCAGGATGGCGCGACGCGGGTGCAGGAGGTGCTGGGTGAGCGCGCCGTCGCGGCTCCACAACAGGAGGCCGTCGGTGTCGGCGTCCAGGCGGCCCACCGGGTGCAGCCCCATCGCGACGAGCTCCGGCACCGTGTTCCCCAGGGACGGGCGGCCGTGGTCGTCGAGCAGCGCGGAGACCACGCCGATGGGCTTGTGGAAGACCACCAGGAGCGGGATCTCCTCGGCGCCCACCCGCTCGCCGTCGACCCCGAGGGCCGCCCCCACCGGGATCCGCTGGCCCGGGTCGCGTACCACCACCTCGTCCACCGTGACCCGCCCGCGGCGGATCAGGTGGCTGGCTTCGGTGCGGGACCGGCCCGTGGCCTCACACACCGCGCGATCGAGCCGGACCGAACTCAGAGGACGCGCTCGGCCGTCGCGGCGACGTTCTCGGCCGTGAACCCGAACTCCTTCGCCAGGATCTTCGCGGGCGCCGAGGCGCCGAACCGGTCGATGCCGAGGATGGTCCCGTGGTCACCGACGTAGCGCTCCCAGCCGAGCGTGCAGCCGGCCTCGACCGCCACCCGCGCCACGCCGCGCGGCAGGATGGAGCGGCGCCACTCGAGGTCCTGGGCCCAGAACCGCTCGCGGTTGGGCAGGGAGACCACGCGGGCCCGGATGCCCTTCGCGAGCAGCAGCGCCGCGGCATCCACACACAGCGCCACCTCGGAGCCCGTGGCGAGCAGGACCACGTGGGGGGCGCCGTCGGTGTCCACGAGGACGTACCCGCCTTTCGCCAGGCCGTCGGCCGGGAACTTCGCGGGGTCGATGTGCGGGAGATCCTGGCGGGTCAACACCAGGGCCGACGGGCCGTCCGTGCGGCGCAGGATCTCCTTCCAGGCGAGGACCGTCTCGTTGCTGTCGGCGGGCCGCCAGACATCGAGGCCCGGTACGCAGCGCAGGGCGAGGAGCGTGTCGATCGGCTGGTGGGTGGGGCCGTCCTCGCCGAGGAGCACCGAGTCGTGGGTGTACACGTGGGTGACCGGGAGGTGCGCGAGCGCCGACAGCCGCACCGCGGGGCGCTGGTAGTCGTGGAACACCAGGAACGTGGCGCCGAACGCGCGGAGGCCGCCGTGGTACGCGATGCCGTTCACGATGGCGCCCATCGCGTGTTCGCGGACGCCGAAGTGGACGTTGCCGGTGCCTGCGAACCGCTCGCGCGTCATCGCCTTGCGGCCGATCTCGACGCCGTTCGACTCGGCGAGGTCGGCCGAGCCGCCCACGAAGTACGGGGCCTCCGCGATGATCGCCTTGAGGCAGGCCGCGTTGGCCTTGCGGGTGGCGAGGCCCTTGCCGGGCGCGAACGTGGGCCACGCGATGCGGTCCACGACCGCCTTCCAGTCGGGCTTCCACCAGGAGCGGAACTTCTCGCCTTCCGGGTGGGCAGCCACGCGGCCCTCCCAGGCCTCGCGGAGGTCGGGGCGGGCGGCGCCCCGGAAGGCGGCGGCGACCTCGGCCGGCACGGCGAAGGTGGCCTCGGGATCCATGCCCAGGCGCTCCTTCGTGCGCTTGATCTCCTCGACCCCGAGGGGCGCGCCGTGGGACTTCTCGGAGCCGGCGAGCGACGAGCCGTTGGCGATGATGGTGCGGCACGCGATGAGCGACGGGCGGTCGCTGGCGGCGCGGGCCGAGTCGATGGCGCGGGCGATGGCGTCGCGGTCGTGGCCGTCGATCTTCTGGACGTGCCAGCCCTGCGCCTCGAAGCGGGCCCCGACATCCTCGGTGAACGCGAGGGCGGTGTCGCCGTCGATGCTGATGTGGTTGTCGTCCCACAACAGGATCAGGCGCCCGAGGCCCAGGTGCCCCGCGACGGACGCGGCCTCCGAGGAGATGCCCTCCATCAGGCAGCCGTCGCCGCAGAACACGTACGTGAAGTGGTCACACAGCTCGGGCCCGAAGGTCTCGCGCAACATGCGCTCGGACATCGCCATGCCCACCGCGTTCGCGATGCCCTGGCCGAGGGGGCCGGTGGTGGTCTCGACGCCCGCGGTGTGGCCGTACTCGGGGTGGCCGGGCGTGCGGCTGTCCCACTGGCGGAAGCGCTTGAGCTCGTCGAGCGGCAGGTCGTAGCCGCACAGGTGCAGCATGCTGTACAGGAGCATGGAGCCGTGGCCGTTCGACAACACGAACCGGTCGCGGTCGGCCCACTCGGGGTGCTGCGGATCGAACCGCAGGTACCGGCTGAACAACACAGTGGCGATGTCCGCCATGCCCATGGGCATGCCCGGGTGGCCGCTGTTGGCCTGCTGGACCCCGTCCATGGCGAGGCCCTTGATGGTGTTGGCGCATCGACGGTGCAGTTCGGCGTCCACGGCGTCTCCCTGGCGGTGCCCCCGCGTATGGTGGGGCGGAGGTGGGGGCAAGCGCCGCGCTTCCGTCAGCGACCCAGCGGACCCGACCAGCCCGGCGTCGCGTCGGCGAACAGGCCCCTCGCGCGCTCCAGCGACTCGAGGCGGTGGATGGGGTCGTGCACCAGCGTGCTGAACATGAGCTCGTCGGCGCGGGTCTGCTCGAGGAGCCGCGCGAGCCGGGCCGCTACGGTCTCCGGGCTCCCCACGGCCTGATCCGCGATCCGCGACGCGACGAAGGCGCGCTCTTCGGGGCTCCAGGGGTGGGCGACGGCCTCCTCCACCGTGGGGATGCGGCTCGGTCGGCCCCGCCGAAGCCGCACGAACGTGAGGCCGGCCGGCAGGGCGCGGAGCTCGGCAGTCGCGTCGTCCTCGGCGCAGACCACGTGGACCGCGAGCACCACGTACGGGCGGTCGAGCTCGCGCGAGGGGCGGAAACACTGGTGGTAGGTGGCCAACGCGGGCATCGTGTGCTCGGCGCTGAAGTGGTGCGCGAAGGCGTACGGCAACCCCAGCTGGCCCGCGACGCGCGCGCTCCAGGTGCTGGACCCCAGCAACCACACCGGCGGCGACCGGGGCCCGCTCGGCACGGCCGCGATGTGTTCGTACGGGTGGCCCGCGGGGAAGCCGCCCCCCAGGAACGCCCGCAGCTCGGCCAGCTGCCGCGGGAAGTCGTCTTCGCTCTCGGCGACGGCGGTGCGGCGGAGGGCCCGCGCGGTGGCGGGATCGGTGCCCGGCGCGCGGCCGAGCCCCAGATCGATCCGGCCCGGGTACAGCGCCTCCAGCGTCCCGAACTGCTCGGCGACCACGAGCGGAGCGTGGTTCGGCAACATCACCCCGCCGGAGCCGACCCGGATCCGCGAGGTCGCGGCGCCCACGGCCGCCATCACCACCGGAGGCGCGGAGCTGGCGATGCCCGGCATGTTGTGGTGTTCGGCGAGCCAGAAGCGCGTGAACCCGAGCCCGTCGGCGAGGCGGGCGACCGCGAGGGTGTCCTGGAGCGCCGCGTGCGCAGTGGACCCCTCTCCGACGGTGGCGAGCTCGAGCACGGACAGCGGCAGCGGTGGGAGGGTCAGGTGGGGCTCCTGCGGCCCTCGTAACCGCGACTCGGGTGGTCGCTCAGGCCACGTTCTCGTAGTCGGCGCGCCACCAGCCGCGCTCGAGGGTCGACACCACGGGGTCCTGGCCGTCCAGCACCACCTGGGCGCGGATCTTCTCGTGCAGCGTCTCCACCAGGTCCGCGACGAACGGGCCGTCGTACAGCACCGCGCCGTCCGGGTGCCACGCGGTCCACCGGCCCACCGGGCGGCCGTGGTGGAACGCGCCCTCGACCCGGCGCTGGCCGTTCGGCCACCAGCGGCAGTACGCGCGGTGGGGCTGGGCGTCGATCCACTCGCCCTCTTCGGCCAGGCGGCCGTTCGGGTGGAACCGGGCGAACGGGCCCTGGAGCGCGCCCCAGCACACCTGGTACTCGGCCTTCAGCTCGCCGTCGGGGTACCAGCGGGTCACCGGGCCGTGCTGGTGGCCCTCGACCCACGTGGTCTCTTCGTGGAGCACGCCGCTCGGGTACCACTTCTTGAAGGCGCCGTGGCGTTTGCCGGCGACGTACGTCCCCTCCTCCGCGCGCACCCCGTTGGGATGGAGGCGGGTGAACAGCCCTTCGGCCGGGGGTTCGGAAGCGCGAATCCAGAACGGGAAGATGCTGGCGGTCACTGGCGTCCTCTCCTGTACTCTCACCGGATGGACACCTCTTCGGCAGCGTTTGTTCGTCCCCGGTCTCCACGAGGTGTCACGACGCGCGAAACCCGTCCGCACGACCCCCGTTTCGACGGTGACACCCGCTGACGCGCAGCGTCGTCAGTGGCGGAAGTGCCGGACGCCGGTGACCAGCATCGCGATCCCGGCGGCGTCGGCTGCAGCGAACACCTCGTCGTCGCGGATCGAGCCGCCCGGCTGGATGACCGCCGTCACCCCGGCCTCGATGGCGGCCACGAGGCCGTCGGCGAACGGGAAGAACGCGTCCGACGCCAACACGTTGCCGGGTACGGGCGCGGTGGCCTTGCGAATGGCGAGGTGCACGGAGTCCACGCGGCTCATCTGGCCCGCGCCGACGCCGTTCGCGCGCACGCCGTGGTCGGTGGCGGTGGCGAGCACGATGGCGTTCGACTTCACCGAGCGGCACACCCGCCATGCGAACGCGAGCGCGGTGGCCTCGGCGTCCGTGGGGGCGCGGCGCGTGGCCACGCGGGTCTGCAGCGGTGCGCCCACGTCCCAGTCCTGCAGGAGCCAGCCCCCGGCGACGCGCTTCACGTCGAAGCCGGCGAGCGCTCCGGAGCCGAAGTCGGCCGGCAGCTCGAGGACCCGGAGGTTCTCGCGGGTCGCGAGCTTCTCGCGCGCGGAGGCCGAGACCCCGGGGGCCGCCAGCACCTCGAAGAACACCTTCGACCGCTTGATCGCGGCGACCACGTCGTCGTCGATCGGACGGTTGAAGGCGAGGATCCCTCCGTACGCGGACACGGGATCGCCAGCGAGCGCGCCGTGGAACGCGGCGACGAGGTCTGGCGCCAACGCGACGCCACACGGGTTCGCGTGCTTCACGATCACGGCCGCCGGCGCCTCGAACTCGAACACCGCGCGCACGGCGCCGTCGAGATCCGCGAGGTTGTTGTACGAGAGCTCCTTGCCCTGGAGCTGCACGGCGCGGGCGAGGCTGCGGGCGCTACGGCTGTCGTCGGCGTAGAACGCCGCGGACTGGTGCGGGTTCTCGCCGTAGCGGAGGGCCTGCACCCGACGCAGCGGCAGGGCGGTCTCGGCGGGGAACCGCTCGCCACCTTCCCCCAGCCACCCGGCGATGACCGCGTCGTACCGGGCCGTGTGCCGGAAGGCCTGACGGGCGAGCTCCCGGCGCAGGGACAACGGAACCTCGCCAGCGGTGATCGCGGCGCCGACGCGCTCGTAGTCCGTCGGCTCCACCACGATCACGACAGACGCGTGGTTCTTGGCGGCGGCCCGGACCATCGTGGGCCCGCCCACGTCGATGTTCTCGATCGCGTCCTCGAACGACGCGCCCCGGCCCACCGTGGCCTCGAACGGGTACAGGTTGACGACCACCACGTCGATCCAGGGGACGTCGTGCGCTGCGGCCTCGGCGGCGTGCGCGTCGCGCAGGCCCAGGATTCCGCCATGGATCCGCGGGTGGAGCGTCTTGACGCGGCCGTCCATCATCTCGGGCGCGCCCGTGTGCTCCGCGACGTCGGTCACCGCCAGCCCACCTTCGCGGAGGACGCGCGCGGTGCCTCCCGTGGAGAGCAAGGTGAAGCCTGCCTTCACGAGGGTGGTCGCGAAGGGCACGAGGCCGGACTTGTCGGACACCGAGAGCAGGGCGTACTTCATGGGTCCGGCTAACGCGGGGCCCCGCGGCCCCACGCCGCCACGTGGAGCCCACGTTGAACCTGCCCGCCGACGCCGAGATCCGGCAGACCCACATCTCCACGGTGTACCTGACCGCGGATCGCGCGTTCAAGACCAAGCGCCCCGTCTCGCTGGGGTTCGTGGACTACTCGACGCGCGAGCTCCGCCGCGCTGCGTGCGAGGCCGAGGTCTCGCTCAACCGGCGCCTCGCGCCCGACGTGTACCTGGGGGTCGTCGAGCTCGCCGACGGTGAGCCCGCCGTCGAGATGGTCCGCCTGCGCGACGAGGACTCGCTGCTCGCGCGGCTCGACCGCGGACAGGTGGACACGGCGCTGATCCGGCGGGTGGGGCAGGTCCTGGGCGCGTTTCATGCCGCTGCCCCCCGGAGCGACGCCATCTCCGACCACGGCTCGCCGGAGCGCTTCGCGCACCACGTCCGCGAGAACTTCGAGCAGGCCCGCGACCACGTCCCCGAGCTCTGTCACCCCGAGCTGTTCGCGCGGGTGCAGGCGGCGTTGCTCGACGGGCTGGTCGACCTCGTTCCCGCCCTGGAGTCGCGCGGGCGGGCGGGCCGGATCCGCGACGGGCACGGCGACCTCCGGCTGGAGCACGTGTACGTGGACGACGCCGGCGCCATCCGCGTGATCGACGGGGTGGAGTTCAACGATCGGTACCGGTGCGGCGACGTGGCGCTCGATCTGGCGTTCCTGGTGATGGACCTGCGGGCGCGCTCGGCCTGGGACCTCGCTGCGAGCCTCGTCTCCGCGTGGTCGGAGGTGACGGGCGACGACGTGGACGCGCTGTTGCCACCGCTCGTCGCGTACCGGAGCCTCGTGCGGGCGAAGGTGGCCGGGTTCACCCTGTCCGGGGCGGAGGGTGCGCGGCGGGCGGCGCTCGTGGAGCGGGCCAGGCGCCACTGGTCCCTCGCCTGGGGTGAGCTCGCCCCGGAGCGACCGGTGCTCGGCGCCGTGGGGGGACGTCCCGGCTCGGGCAAGTCCACCGTGTGCCGCTCCCTGGCGGGTCCGGTGGTGGAGGTGATCCGCTCCGACGTGGTGCGGAAGGCGCTGGCCGGCGTCGCGGAGGACCAGCACCTCGCGGGCGGAGCGTACACGGCGTCCGCCAAGGACCGGGTCTACGCCGCCTGCCTCGACCGGGCCGAGCAGGTGCTCGCGCGCGGAGACACCGCGCTGATCGACGCCACCTTCACCCAGGACCGGTGGCGGCGCGCGCTCCTGCCCCTCGCCCTGCGGTGGGCGGTGCCGGTCGGGTTCCTCCGATGCGAGGCTCCCCGCGCGGTCGTGGCGGAGCGGCTCACTGCCCGGGTGGGAGACGCCTCGGACGCCGACCTCGCCGTCTACGACGCGTCGACGTGGGAGGCCGAGTCTCCGGAGGTCGCCGCACGCACGACCCCCCTCGACACGACCACGGCCGCGACTGCGGCGGCCGCTGCGTGGCTCGCCTCGATCAGAGCGCCTCGGCCATCGTCTTCGCCTTCTTCATGAGCGGGCGCAGGCTCGAGTGGGTGACCACCCGGCAGGCTTCGTCGAGCGTGAACCACCGCACATCCTTGATGCCCTCCCGCTCGGAGGGCGCGAACCGCCCGTCCATGTCGGACTTCGGCTCGAGCAGGTACAGGAACACGGTCTTGAGGCGAGGCAGCCCCCCGGGCGCGAGGAAGCCGTAGCGCACGAGGCCCACGAGGCCTCGGACGTGGAAGTCCACCGCGACGCCCATCTCCTCCTGCACCTCGCGCACCCCCGCCCACTCCGGTGGCTCTCCCGGTTCGAGCTTGCCCTTGGCCACCTCCCAGGTGACCCCCGAGCGGCGCGTGACGCGGATCAGCGCCATGCGGTGTGCGCCGTCGGGGCCCCGCGTGACCGGGATGCCGCCAGCGGACAGCTGCTCGGCGAAGTCGGGGCGCAGGTTCAGGACGTCGGCCAGCGGGACCTGCCGCGCCAGGAACAACCCGCGGCGGTTGCGCTGGAGGTGCAGCCGCTTGCGTCGCTGCCGGGCCGTGTCGACGTAGAGCACCCGCGGCTCGCCGTCCATCCGGTGCGCAGCCCGCCAGGCCTGGGACTCGTCGTCGGACAGGAACACGGGGCGGCCGGACGACAGGCGGATGGCGCCGTCGCGGACGTACGCCTCGACCTGATCGGCCGTGCAGGCGTGGTAGAGGATGTCGGGCGACGACGCGGGTTGGCGCGGCACCGGGCCGCCGTCCGGCGGGGGTTGGTGTTTCCAGCCGCGGCTCGCGACGCGCACGGCGTCCCCTTCGAGCTGGAACGCCCGCCCCCGCGTGGCCGTGCGCCGCACGAGCTCGGGGTCGACCTCCCGACCGAACTCGGCCGCGAGGCGCTGCGCTACCACATGAAGTCGGACGAACCCCTGTTCGTCCATGTCGCCGAGCTCGTCCGAGCGAAGCACCCGCCCGAGGGCGGACGCGATTCGATCCAGCTCCGCATCCAGCTCCCGATCTCCGGGCATGCGGACCTCCAGCACCACTGGCGCGCAGAGTAACCCAGGATTCCGTGTACGATGCGCCCCGGAGGTCCAGTGGAGGTCTATCTGCGGGGCTCGAGCCCCGGCGCGACCACGGCCGGCATCATGTTGCTCACGCGGGCCCGGCAGCTCGGCTACCGCCTGACGGCCTATGTGGTGGGCGACCCGACCGACATCCTGCCCATCCCCGGCCCAGCCGTCTGCTATGCCCCGGTCCTCGCCTCCTGCGGGGTGGGGCGCGAAGAGGGCTCCGGCGCCACGGTCGTGGTCCCGGGCCCTCCCGGCAAGCCGGTGATGGTCACGGTCCATCCCCACGGCGAGAGCGGCTGGTTCTTCGTCGATCGGTCCGGCAACGGCCACCACCCGGCGACCCAGGCGTTCGTGCGGTTGTCGCGGGATCCGCGCCCGCAGGCCCGGGAGCTCGCCAGGGACCTCCGCCGGGCGATGGAGGGCCTGGGCCTGTCGACCGATCCCGCGGTCCTCGACGTGTTGTTCGGCGCCGATGTCCCTCCCCTCACCCGCCTCGCCGTCGGCCTGCGGGCCGGGCGGGCGATGTCGGGCGGCCGCGGGACCCCGATCACCCGGTACACCACGGGCACCGCCGAGGCCGAGCCGCTCCCGGCCACGTTCGACGAGGCCACCCACCGGGCCATGCTCCTCAAGCCCGACGGCCTCCGGCACGTCCTCGACGGCCTCTCGGACAGCATCCGCGACAAGGCCGAGCTGTTCGTGACGCGCGCGCGCGATCTCGCCAACGAAGACGGCGGGCGCGAGCTCGTGTTCCTGTACCACGTGGCCGAGCTCGTCTCGAACCTCGTGTTGCTCCCGCCGAACTCCATCCTCCCGCCGCTCGGCGCGGCCGAGGACAGCGTCGCCACCGGGCTCAAGTCGGCGCTCGCGGCCGAAGGCGACGGTGACGCGAACCGCCAGCTCCAGCAGGTGTTCCAGTTCCTGGGTGGGAAGTTCGTGCCCGACGCCGTCCACAGCCACTTCGTGTGCTCGGAGACGCCGCCGCGGGAGCACATCGCCCGGTGGCAGTGGTTCTGCGGCCAGGTGCGCCAGGGCAAGAAGGTCGCGGACGCGATCTGGCCCCAGATCGTCGACCCGCCGTCCTGATCCCGGCGCCCCTCCCTCCCGGTGCGGGATAGGCGTCCCGCACCGGAGCGGACATGAACGTCGTGATGGTGTCGAGCGAGGTGGCGCCCTTCTCGAAGTCCGGAGGCCTCGGAGACGCGGTCGCGTCGCTGGCGAAGGCGCTGGCCCGCGCCGGACACCGGGTGTGCACGGTGAGCCCCCGGTACCGCGGCGCTGCGGTCGATGCCGCGTTCACCGGGTTCGTCGCCCGGGTGCCGCTCGGCGCCTGGGAGCACCGCGCAGGCATCCACCTCGTCGAGGCCGACGGCGTCCGGCACTTCCTCGTCGACAACGGGATGTACGACCGCGACGGGTACTACGGCGACGCGAGCGGCAGCTTCGGCGACAACCACATCCGCTTCGCCCTCCTCTCGCAGGCCGCGATGCACGTGGCGCGGCGGTTCGTGGGCGACGACGTGGTGTTCCACTGCCACGACTGGCAGGCCGCCCTGCTTCCGGCGTACCTCAAGGCCTACTGGCGTCCCCTCGGCCTGTTCGAGCGGTGCGGCTCGGTGTTGACCCTGCACAACCCCGCCCACCAGGGTCGGTTGCCGCCCTCCCTGTTCCTCGACCTCGAGCTCCCGGCCCGCTGGTTCACGCCGTGGGGGCTCGAGTTCCACGGCGACCTCGGCCTGCTCAAGGGCGGGATCCTCCACGCCGACCAGCTCACCACGGTTTCGCCGACGTTCGCGCGCGAGCTGGTGGCGCCGGGCGGCGGGTTCGGGCTCGAGTCGCTGATCGCCAGCCGCGCGCTCGATCTCGTCGGCATCCTCAACGGGATCGACCTCACCGAGTGGGACCCCGCGACCGACCCGCACCTCGCCGCCCGCTTCCACGTGGACGACCTCGCGGGGAAGGCCGCCCTCAAGGCGCTGGTGCAGGCGGAGTTCGAGCTGCCGGTGGATCCCGCGGCGCCGCTCGTGGTGAGCGTCGGGCGCCTCGATCCCCAGAAGGGCGTGGACCTGCTCCTCGACAGCGTCCCTTGGCTCGTCTCCGAGGGCGCGCAAGTCGTCGTGCTCGGGTCCGCCCACGCGGCGCACAAGGCGTTCGAGCACCGGCTCCAGGACTACGCTCACCGGTACCCCCGGCAGGTCCGAGCCTGGATCGGCTACGACGAGGCCCGCTCCCACCGCCTGATCGGCGCAGCGGACCTGTTCGCCATGCCGTCCGTGTTCGAGCCGTGCGGGCTCACGCAGATGTACGCGCAGCGCTACGGGGCCGTGCCCGTGGTGCGCCGGACGGGTGGGCTGGCGGACACGGTCGACGAGTGTGACGCCTGGGCGGACACGGGCACGGGCTTCCTGTTCGAGCGGCCGGCTCCGACCGCGTTCCGCGACTCGCTGTGGCGGGCGCTGAACCTGTTCCGCACCGACCCGGAGGCGTTCGCGGCGCTGCGCCGGCGCGGGATGCGGCGCGACTTCTCGTGGGATCGCTCGATCCCGGCCTGGCAGCTCGTGTACGAGCGGGCCCAGGCGGTGCGCGCGCCGTGAACTGGCCGGCCGTCGTGCAGGACGCCCTGGACCGCGCGGATCGCTCGCTGGTAGGGGGTGGGTACCACGCCGTGAGCGTCTCGACCGAGCGGGTGCGGACGTGGCTGCGGTTCCGTGGCTGGGTGTTCGTGGAGCCCGGCACCCGCGAGCCCCCCGCCCTGGGCGACCTCGACCTCACCGCCCGGCGCGTCGTCGACCGCTCCGCGAACCTCGGCGCGGCGATCGGCGGCACGTCCGCCCTCGGGGGCGCAGCGCTGGTGCCACCGGAGGCTGCCCTTTCGGTCGTGGTCGTGCTGCGGATGGTGCAGCGGCTGTGTGTGGTCTACGGCTTCGAGCTCGAGTCGGATCGGGGGCGGGACGCTGCGATGCGCGCGCTCGCCGCGGTCTGGAGCGTGGACCTGCCGCCCGGGGGCGTGCGGGCCCTGCGGGTGTCGGACGTGCCCCGGATGCTCCGCGGCCGCTCGCGGCCCACAGAGCTCGGCGCCAGCCTCGTGAAGGCGATGGCCAGGGGCACCCTGTCCTGGGCAGGGTCCCGGGTGAGCCGCTACGTTCCGGTGTTGTCGGCGCCCGCCCACGCTGCGGACGCCCGCCGGGAGCTCCACCTCGCAGGGGATCGCGCCATCGCCGTGCTGCGCCGCCTCGCCGAGGTGCAGGATGGCACCGAGTTCTCCGTCGAGGAGGCGGTCGTCGTCCGGTGACGCCAGCTGCAGACGACCTCCTGGCGCTGGTGTCTACCGGGCGAGAGCGCGGTGGTCACCTGCTCACCGCTGGGGAGGCCGCGGTCGTCCGCGCGATCGTGGGCCTCTCGACGGACGCCTTCGACTTGTTCACCAACCTCACGGGGCGCGTGGAGCGTCCGCACCCGGAGGTCTCCGTGCCCGCCGTCGCCCTCGCGGAGCTCCGCGGGCGGGACCTGGTGGACGGCCTCGTTCCCGCCGGGGACGTCGCGCGCGCCCTCACCGTGCCCGAGCTCAAGGTCGCGTGCCGCGCGCTGGGACTGCCCACCACCGGGCGCAAGGAGGACCTCGTGGCGAGCCTCGCGCCGCGGCGGGGCTGGTGGACGGGCCGGTGGTTCCGCGTGCGGCACCGCCCGCTGCTCTTGCGGCTCGAGCGTTGGGCCCTGCTGGAGGCCTGGCCCGACCGCAAAGGGGCGCTGCTCGAGCGCCTCGGCCTCGTCCGATGGCCCACGTACCCCCTCACGACCGGCACCGCGTCGTTCCCGGATCGCCGCTCCCTCCTGCGCTGGGAGGCCGCCACCGGCGCCGTGGAGCCGGAGGCCGCGCTGGAGGCCTGGGCCGCTGGCCACGGGGCGGCACCGGGACGGCTGTCGCTGGTGCGCGTGCTGGCGGATCGGGTCCGGGCGGGCGCCGAGGCCGCGGAGCGCTCCGGGGACGGGCGCCGCGCTGCGGAGTTGTATGCGCGATGGCCCGGACGACGCGCGGTGGTGGCGTTCCGCGCGGCCCGGGTCCGCGAGGCCGCTGGGGACGTGCCCGGCGCGATGCAGGTGCTCCGGGCCGGACTCGCCGACGCGACCCCCACGGAGGCGCTCGCCCTGGTTCGCGCCGGGCGCAGGCTCGCGCGAACGCTGGGCAGCTCGTTCCCGCCAGCGCCGCCCCTCTCCCCGGTTCCGCTCCGGTCGCTCCCCCTCGCTCCCGCCGAACACGACGGCGTGAGACCCCGGTGGGGAGCCAGCGCGCGGGTGGTCGAGGACGCCGTGGTGGACGCGCTCGCGGCGCGCGGACGGCGGGCCTGGCACGGCGAGGCCGGCCCCTGGCGGACCGTCGTGTCGCTGCTCCTGGCGGAGCTGTACTTCCTCCCGGTCCCGGGGGCGCTGCCCGTTCCGAGGCTCCCGGGGCCACTGGACCTGGGCACCCCCGCCTTCGCGGAGCGTCGGGCGGACGCCTTGGTGGGACTGCGGGCGAGGATCCGGGACGAAGGAGCCTCCGGGATCGTCGCTGCCGCCGCCGAGCAGTGGGCCGGGGTCCGCCTCGCCGGCGTCGATCCCACGGTTCCGGTCGACGTGCTGGTCGCGCTGGCGGAGGGCGTGCCCGCGACGGCCTGGGACGGGCTGGTGGAGCTCCGGGCGCGCGGCCGCTCCTTCGGTGGCCTGCCGGACCTGGTCGTGCTCCCCGGCCCCGCCGTCGACCTCGCGGACGCGCACCCGAAGCGGCTGGGGCCCGGGCTCCTGGCGGTCGAGCTCAAGGGGCCGAGCGACACGCTGCGCGACCACCAGGCCGACTGGTTGCACACCCTCCGGAGTCTCGGCGTGACGGCAGAGCTGTGGGAGATCGTGGCACGGAGCCCACGAGACCGAATAGACACCGCAGGATCCGGTCACGGGGACCCAGGTCCGCGCTGATCCGTTGGAGGCATCGTGGACAGCGTCGAGGTGTACCTCGCGGGCGTACGCGCCACCCAGGACCAGTCGATCCTCTCGCTCATCTGGGACGCCGATCTCATCGTCCAGTTCGTGTTGCTCATGCTGGTGTTCATGAGCCTCGCGTGTTGGGCGATCATCTTCCAGAAGTTCTTCCGGCTGCGGTCGGCCGCGCGCCAGAGCGCCCGCTTCCTGGACCTGTTCTGGGCCAGCAAGCGGCTCGATGCGGTCTACGAGAAGTGCGGTTCCTACCGCAAGGCGCCCGTCGCCGAGGTGTTCCGCGCCGGGTACCAGGAGCTCGCGAAGATCACGGCCGCGGGCGGCGACAAGCGCGCCGACGCGACGGACAACCTGTCGCGGACCCTGCGCCGCGCCACCTCCGTCGAGTCCACGAACCTCGAGCGCTGGGTCGCGTTCCTCGGGACCACGGGATCGACAGCGCCGTTCATCGGGCTGTTCGGCACGGTCTGGGGCATCCTCCGCGCCTTCCAGAAGCTCGGCACCGCCGGTCAGGCCACGATCGACGTGGTCGGTCCCGACATCGCACACGCCCTCATCGCCACGGCGGTCGGCCTCGCGGCGGCCATCCCGGCGGTCATCGCGTTCAACTACTTCAACACCAGCATCCGGGTGTTGAACACCGAGATGGACAACTTCTCGGCGGACTTCCTCAACATCGTGAAGCGCCACCTGTCCTGACGGACGGGCGCGGCGGGGGGCACGGACATGGGGATGGGCGGCGGCGGGAACCAGCACGGCCAGACGATGTCGGAGATCAACGTCACGCCCCTCGTGGACGTGATGCTGGTGCTCCTCATCATCTTCATGGTAACGGCGCCGATGCTCAACAACTCCGGGGTGGAGATCGACCTGCCACAGGCCGAGGCCCCGCCCCTCGACATGGACGAAGAGCAGATCGTCCTCACGATGACGAAGGACAAGCTCGTCTACGTGAACGACCAGGACACGCCGTTCGGCACCGACGAGCTGCGGTTCCGCCTGCGCGCGATCGCCGAGGCCAACCCCGGGAAGCCCGTGTTCCTCAAGGCCGACGGCACCCTGCCCTACCAGGAGGTCGTGCGGCTGCTGTCGGTGGCGAAGAAGGCCGGGATGCCCAAGGTGGGCCTCGTCTTCGAGCCCGAGAGCCCCGAAGAGAAGGCGAAGCAGGAGGGGGGCGGCTGATGGCGGAGCCCGAAACCTTCCGCACGGGGCTCGTGCCCGAGTCGCAGCCGCTGTTGCCGTGGGTGCTGGTCTCGGTGTTCGCTCACGTGTTCGGCGTGGGCACCTTCTGGGGCGCGACGGCGATGATCTCGGTGCTGAGCGCGCTCGTGCCGCTCTGCTCCACCCGGGAGCCCCCGATCCGCGACGCGATCGAGGTGTCGGTCGTCAGCATGCCGAAGTCGGCCAGCAACGTCCCCGACCGGGCCTCGCGGGTCGCCCGCGCCGAAGGCGTGCAGGCCCCGAACCCCGACGAGCCGCCGCCGGTCGCCACGTCGGACCTCAAGTTCAGCTCGCCGGAGATCGACCCGAAGACGGGCAACACCGACAAGTCCCGGCAGCAGATGCTCGACGCGCTCGAGCGCGAGCAGATGCTGGAAGAGATGATGGACGCCCCCGAGGGCACCGAGGACCGCAACCAGACCGACCCGAACGGCTCGGACGACCCGGCGCTCGCCTCGCTCGGGGTGGGGTCGCGCGGTGACCCCGAGTTCCAGCGGTGGGTGGCCCAGGTCCAGCAGCTCCTCATGCAGCACTTCAAGCCGCTCGGCGCGGTCACCGAGGGCCACCCGGACCTCAAGTGCATGGTGAAGCTGACGGTGGATCCCGAAGACGGCAGCGTGGACGGCTACGAGGTCTCCGAGTCGTCGGGCGTGGTGCCGTTCGACCAGGCCGCGGAGCGCGCTGTTCAGCAGATCCCCGCGCTGCCCCTGCCGCCCGAGAAGTACCGACCGCTCCTGGGTGGCGGCGTGGCCTTCCGGTTCACGCCTCCCTGACGGGGACACGTTAGGTGCCGGCCGATGATCACCCTGCTCCTCCCCCACTTCGTCGCCGCGAGCCTCGCGCAGTCCATCATCATCGACGTGCCAGGCTCGGCCGACATCCCGCTCGCCGCCCCCAAGCCCGCCATGCCTGCCGGAGGGCCCGCGCCCCAGGCCGACGAGATCTGGCAGGCCCTGTGGAAGGACCTCGAGATCAGCGGCTACTTCAAGCTGCAGGATCCCCGGGGGTACCTGGAGAAGGACGGCGACGTGGAGCCGACCACGTTCGACTTCGGCTCGTGGACCACGATCAAGACCGCCGTCCTCGTCAAGACCCGCGTCTGGCCGGCCGGCCACGCGAGCTGCGACCCTGGCGGCCCCCGGATGTGCGCCGACGTGTACGTCTACCACGTGCCCTCCGGCGAGAAGCTCTCGTCCAAGCGCTTCCGGGCCACGCCGGAAGCGGCTCGGTCGCTCGGGCACGCGGTCGCGAACCACGTCCTCCTCGTCACGACGGGCCACGAGGGCGTGTTCGAGGGTCGCCTCGCCGCCGTCGGCTCCCGCTCGGGGAACAAAGAGATCTACGTGATGGACCTCGACGGCCACGGCATCCAGCCGGTGACCAAGAACGGGTCGATCAACCTGTCGCCTGCGTGGTCTCCGGACGCCTCCGAGATCGCCTGGACCTCGTACAAGATGTCGAACCCCGACCTGTACGTGAAGAGCCTCGGCACGGGGCGTACGCGCGCGCTGTCCAACATCAAGGGCGTCAACACCTCGCCGGACTTCTCTCCGGACGGCACGCGCATCGCGATGGCCCGGTCGGTCGACGCCGACAGCGACCTGTTCCTGATCGACGCGCGCACGGGCACCGAGATCCGGCGCCTCACGAACGGCGGCGGCATCGACGTGAGCCCCGACTTCACGAACGACGGCACCAAGATGGTGTTCGCCTCGGAGCGCAGCGGCGGCTCGCAGGTCTACGTCATGCCGGCGGGCGGAGGCGAAGCCACGCGGCTCACCTTCACGGGTGACTTCAACATCGACCCCGTCGTCTCGCCCGACGGGACCAAGGTGGCGTACGTCGGCCGCTCGGGTGGAGGCTTCGACATCTACGTGTGCGACGCCGACGGCCGCAACGCCATCCGCCTCACGCAGAGCATGGGCGACAACGAAGACCCCACCTGGAGCCCCGACGGGCGGTACGTGGTGTTCAGCTCGACGCGCACGGGCCGGTCGGAGCTGTGGATCAGCACGGCGGACGGCCGTCACCAGACCCGCCTCACCGACAGCGGCGGGTGGACGCAGCCCGCGTGGGCGCCGGCGCCGCGCAAGTGACGGGGCCACGGGCCGCCATCGACGTCGGCTCCAACACGCTGCTGCTCACGGTCGTGGCAGCCGACGGCACCACCCTCCACGACGAAGCGCGGGTCGTGGGTCTCGGAAAGGGCCTCGGGGACCGCGGGATGTTCCGCCCCGACCGGATGGTGGCCGCCGAGCAGGTCCTGCGCGCGTTCGTCGACACGGCGCGGGGCCTCGGCGTCGATCCGTGGGGCATCCGCGCGGTCGCGACCAGCGGGGCCCGCCGGGCCCTGAACGCGGACACGTTCTTCGAGAAGCTCCAGCGCGAGACGGGCCTGCGGGTGCGGATCGTGTCGGGAGACGAAGAGGCGCGCCTCACCTGGACCGGGGGCCTGGTGGACCTCCCCGGCGTAGACGGCAACCTGCTGGTCGTGGACATCGGTGGCGGCTCGACGGAGCTCGTGCAGGGCACCCGCGGCGCCATCCGGGACCGCGTGTCGCTCGAGGTCGGCGCCGTGCGGCTCACCGAGCGCCACCTGCTGGTGAAGGGCGAGGTCCCCGACCGGTACGACCCGGTGGCGTTCGCGGACCTCGAGCACCACGTCTCGACCGAGGTCGGGCGGGTCCCCGTGATCACGCGGCCCGACGCCGTGATCGGCGTGGCCGGCACGGTGACGACGTTGATGGCGATGGCGCTCGGGCTCGACACCTGGGACGCCACCCGGGTCCACGGGGCTCACCTCCCCCTCGCGACCCTGGCCCAGACGCAGCAGATGCTCCTCCGCGCGGATCGCGCCGAACGGCTCGTGTTGGCGAGGGTGAGCCCCGAGCGTGCGGACTGGCTCCTCGCCGGCGCGACCCTGCTCCTGGCGACGCTGCGGCACGCGGGCGCCGAGGTGTGCGTGGTGTCGGATCGCGGCCTGCGGTACGGCCTCCTCTGCTGATGGACTACACTGGCGGGATGTGGCTGCGCGTGGCAGGGCTGGTCGGGTTGGTGGGGTGCCCCTTCGTCTGGCAACCGGTGCCTCCGTTCCGTGATCCCGATGGCGATTCCGACACCGACACCGACACCGATTCG
>JBIKWC010000123.1:0-19035 GCA_044356535.1 Myxococcota bacterium | reverse complement strand
GTGGTGGGCGCCTTCGTCCCCGGCCGCGCCCCCGTGGTGGTCGCCGCCCAGCCCACCCTGCCGCTCCGCGACCGGCTCCGCACCGGCGCGCGGTTCGCCCTGGTGGAGCTCGTCGACCACACCCTGCCCTGGGTGCTGCTCGGGGTGGTGTTGGCCGCCGTCGCCGAGCCGCTCCTCGGGCACGGGCTGCTGGTCGACCTCCCCCCCGCCCTGCAGGTTCCACTGTTCGCGGTGGTCGGCATCCCGTTGTACGTCTGCGCTGCAGGTGCGACCCCGATCGCCGCGGTCGCGGTCCACAAGGGTGTGTCCGCAGGGGCGGCTCTGGCATTCCTCCTCGCAGGCCCCGCGACGAACGTGACCACGTTTGCGGTCCTCGGGAGGCTCCACGGCCGGCGAACTGCCTGGGTGTTTGCCGGGGCGGTCCTGGCGGTAGCGACGGCGGCCGGTTGGATGGTGGACGCGATCGGTGTTCCTGCCTTCCCGGCGATCGAGGACGGCGCCCACCCCGAGACCCACTGGCTCGGTGCCGTCGCGGTCGCGGCCATCGGGGTCCTAGCAGTGGCCTCGCTGTTCCGCCAGGGGGCCCGCGGCGTGGCGAATCAGATCGTTTCTCCCCTGACGGCCCGGTAGGCGGCGGTCCAGGGCTCACTCCGGCAACGCGCGCAACATCTCCTCCGCCTCGTCCCGCCACACCGCCTTCTTCGGGCCCGTGTCCAGCGCCACCTGAAGCGCCGCCCGGGAGCCGGCGTGGTCCCCGAGCTCCCGCAACACGTTCGCCCGGAGCCACAACACGTGGGGGTTCGGCTTCTTCTCGCCGTGCAGCAGCGTCGTGATGGCCTTGTCCGCCTCCTGCAGCTGCCCGCACTGCCACAACGCCGTCGCACGCGCGCGCATCGCGCCCAGGCCCTCCAGGTCCTTCATCCAAGCGGCGAGCCCGCTGGCCACCACCGGCAGGGCCTTCAGCAGCGGGAACAGCTCGTCCACCACCCGCGTGAGCTGTGGCCCCTTGTGTCGCCACATCGTGCGACCGTCGCACGTGATGGCCTCCATCGTGCCCTCGATCGAGGTCCGCGTGGCCCACACCCGCCGCAGCGCCGACCGCCCCGGGACCGTCCCGATGCCGTCCTCCACCCCCAGCTGCCCCAGGCGACCCGTCGCGTCCCACACCTCCCGATCCTCGATGAACAGCCAATCCACCGGCTGATCCTCGTCGGTCGTCATCCACATCCCCGCCCAGGACGTGGGGTCCCGCCGCGCCTCCAGCCACTCGAGCGCCAGCGAGGCAGCTTCGGCAGCAGCGCGCCCCTTGCCCGCCGCGGTCCGGATGGCGTCCTCGAGGTTCGGCCAGCCACACTCGCCGGTCAAGCGGATGAGCTCGGACAGGGCGTCCACCGGGTGGCGCCCCCCGGTGAGCCAGGCCTTCACGTGCGGCGCGAGTTCCACGCCGGCCTGATCGAGGTTCGCCATCCGGCGCAGCGCCGTGGCGGCAGCCATGCGGACATCCGACCGTGGATCCCGGAGCAGGAGCCCCAGCCGCTGCAGCCCGGCGGCGTCGCGGACGGCCGCCAGCACCAGCATCAGGGGCGGGTTGGTGCCGGGGTCCACCATGCGGATGGCGGCCAGGATCTCCTCGCGCTGCTTCTTCGTGCGGGGCGCCTTCACCACGAGGTCACCGGCCACCGCGGCCGCCGTCAGCCGCACGCTCGGGCTCTTGTCGGTCGTCGCCATCGCCACCAGCCGCTGGAAGTCAGACCAGTCGCCGGCTTCCCCCAGCGCCCGCACCGCGGCCGTGCGCTCCTGCACGTCCGTCGACTCCAGCCCCTCGCGTGGCGTCGCCATCTGCCCTCCGTGCCCCACCTTACCCGACGGGCGCCGGCGGCTTCACCGCACGCAGGGAATGGGGTCTGCGGGCGGTGCGTTAGCAACCGGGGACCATGATGCTCGCACTCCTGTTGTCCGGCTGCGCCTCGATCATCCCCCTGTACGAGGAGGCCCGCACCGAGGCCCTCTCGGACCCCGGAGCTCCCGGGGCGCGCTGGGTCCCCGACGCGCGGGTCGACCTGTCGAACGCTGCCCTCGACGACCTCCTGCAGCAGCTCGTGGTGGGCACCGCCGTGGCGGAGGCACCCGTCGACCTCGGCCTCGGGTCGATGACGCCGCACCTCGTCATCCGCAAGTTCGAGCTCCTGCGCGACCACCAGGGCGAAGGCCTCGCAGCGGACGTGCGGATCGAGGGCCCCATCACCGTGAAGACCCCGCTCGGCAAGGTCGAGCAGAAGCTGGCCGCCGAGGGGCGCCTGGGGGCGTCGCTCACCGTGGAGCCGCGCGGCGACGGCTACGCCCTGGTGGTGCACCCGAACAAGCTCGATCGCCTCACCTTCGAGGCCGACGGCCTCCCGGTCCAGGCGCTCACCACGACCGTCCGCGACCTCGTGTTGGCGGCGTTGCCCGACTTCGACGTGGCAGAGTTCCCCGCGGACGAGCTCCCCATCCGCGCGATGGAGGTCGACCGCACCGAGCAGGGAATCGCGCTGCGCATCCGCACGGCCGCGCAGGTGGGCGAGCCGCTCCCCACGCTGGGCACGCCGCCCACCGAAGGCTTCCGCATCGCGATCGGCGCGACTTCGCTGCAGCAGCTTGCCCGCCGCCAGGCGTTCCTGTCCGGTCCCCTCACCCACGACGTCGTCCCGGAGCCCACGTCGCTCGCGATCTCGCCGGGCGGAGATTTCGTGTTGGGGCTGCGCCTGTGGCGTCCGGTGGGGCGCGGCTGGTGGCGGACCTGCGAGGTCAAGGGCTCGTTCAAGGTGCGCAACGGGCAGCTCAAGCTCGAGGCGGACTCCGTCGAGGAGCTCGATCAGAGCAAAGGAGCCGCCTGGGTGGACCCGCTGATGGCGCTCGCCGAGGGCGTGGTGTTCCGGTCGATGGAGAAGGCGATGGACCTGAGCGTCCCCGCGATGCGCACGGACAAGCTCGGCGGCGGCGTGAAGGCCGCGACCCACGTGGAGACCGTGGAGGTCGTCGGCCAGGCGCTGGTGGCGAACGGAGACCTCGACCTCACCACGAAGCGCAAGCGCGAGCCGTAGCCCTTCCGGGCCGGATCCGGCGTGCTATCGTCCGACCATGGTCCTCTGGCTATTGGCCTGCAACCCGCCGCCGCAGCTGTTCGTCGAGCCGTTCGACGGGAGCTCCGCCGTAGCGATCACCGACCCGCTCACCGTCCACCTCGACACGCGCTACCCCGAGGGAGAGCCCGTACCCGATGACGTCCTCACCGTGGTGGACCTCGACGGCGGCGGGTTCGTCGAGGGCACCACCACCTTCGTCGACGGCGACGTCGTGTTCGAGCCCACCTCCCCGTGGTCCCTGGGTGGACGCTACGGCTGGGCGGTCGCGCAGCCCCTGCCCAGCACCCGCGGGCCGCTCCTCCAGGTGCCGCCGGAGCTCGTCGGGGAGTCCTCGTTCCGCGTGGGGGGCGCGCCCGAGCTGCTCGACGCTGCGGTCGAAGGCGACGCGCTCTGCCTGCTGTTCAGCGGCCCCGTCGACACGCTCCCCCAGCTCGAGATCGATGGCGAGGCCTTCGCCGAACTGGAGAGCGAGCCCCACCTGCTGCGGCTCCCCGGCGCATCGTCCGACGCCCACGGCCGGTGTGTGGAGCTGCCCGCTCGCCTCGGAGACCTGGTGCGCTACACCGACGCCCAGGGCGAGACCTCGGCGGCGACCGTGGCGGAAGGCACCCTCACGGACGCGTGGAAGGCCCGCCACCGCTGGAGCCTGCCGTGATCGTGCTCCTCGGGCCGGCGTACGCCGCATCCCCGCCGCCGATGGACCAGCCCCTCCCCCGCGAGGGCTTCGTGCTCGAGCCCGTGGGTGGAGGGTCGGGGGTGCAGTTGTCGACCTCGTCGGTCGTCGGCGGGGACGGCGCCACCACGGCCATCGGGACCCGCGGTCGCGCCCGGCTCGGCGACGTGGTGCTGGCGGTCTCCGTCCCCTTCGCCACCTGGCGCACCCCCGTCGGCCGCGACACCGGGCTGGGGAACCTGTCGATCGGGGGCTGGCTACCGGCCGGAGAAGGCGGAGCGATCGGGGTCGTCGGCCACGTACCGCTCGGGGGCCGCGCGTACACCTGGGTGAACGAGGTCGAGGAGCTGTGGCCGGGGACCGGGATGGAGCTCGTGTACCGGGCGAACCGGGAGCTCGACGGCGGACTCACGCTGCTGGGGCGCCTGTCGGGCGGCCTGCACACCTCCGGGGGCTACGAGCCCGTCCCGGGGTTGTACGCGAAGGTGGGCGCGGCGGGCGGCGTGGACCTCGCGCTGGGCGAACACGTCGGGCTGTTGGGCGAGGGCTCGTTCGCGTGGTGGGACACCTCCCCGCTCGACGTGGCGGCGCTGGTGCGGGCCGACGTCGAGGGGTTCCGGGTCCGCGGCGGGATCCTGTTGCCGCTCGGCTCCTGGGTCGGCGCCCAGCCCGCGCCAGTGCCTGCGGGCGTTCGGGAGGCGACCGTGCGGTTCGATCTGTGTGCCCAATGGTGAGCGAGTGGCGCTGTCCCCGGTGTGGTGCCACGCTGGTGGCGTTCGCGTACCCCGCGAAGGGGGCGATCGAGCGCAACGCCAACATCCCCGTGGGCCGCTGCGAAGCGTGCAACGGCGTGGCGGTGGAGGTGCGCCACAACGTGCCGTTCCTCGACGCGCTGGCGGCGGACCTCGCGGGCCACGTGGACCTCGACACGCCCATCCCGCCCCACGAAGGCGAGACCACGCCGGCGGGGTGTCCGAAGTGCGCCGGGCCGATGGCGCGGTTCGGCTACCTCGGCACGAACCGCGTGTTCCTGGATCGCTGCGACCGCTGCCTGCTGCTGTGGCACGACGGCGACGAGCTGCTGGTCACGGTGGCGCTGCACGCCCGCACGAACCGCCGCCGGGAGCGCCGCGAGACCGACCGCGCCGAGGCGACGCGCGCGCTCAATGCCATCACGGGGGCGGTGCTGCGCGGCAACATCCGGAGCTGACGCGCGCGGGCCGGCCGACATCGTCGTCCCCTCACGGCCCGCTTCGGGTCGCCTTCCGCGTCACGGACCCTCGACCGCGAGTGTCCCGCGCAGGGTGGTCACTTCGCGATCGGGGACGGGCTCGTCGTCGACCGCGAGCGCGAGGCCCGTAGCCCCCTGGACGGACAAGCGGTACGGCGCGGGATCGCCGGGGGTCCGGCACGCCTCGGACTCCACGAGGACCACGTGTGGGCGGGCGTCCTCGGGCGGGACCTCGCGCCGGAGCCCGGGGCACTCCAACGGGTTGTTGTACGTGTTGGTGCCCACGGAGCTGCCCGTACAGAGCAGGCCGTCCGTGCCCAGGTTCTCCTCGCCCCACCCCCGGCCGTCGGCGTCGAGCACCCGGAGCCGGAGGTCGGCGCGGCTCCCAGCGGGGGTGTTCGCCCACACGTCCACGGTGCCTGTGGCGGGGACGAACGTCCACACGTCCCGGACCCGCCGGTCGCAGGTCACGGCCCCGTCTCCGCCCTCCTGCTCGACGAGGTCGGGGTAGTAGCCCGAGTCCGAGGCCCACGAGAGCGGGGTGGCCTCCACCGTCGTCGTCGCCCGCCGCGGATCGGAGACCGCGAGCGTCTCCTGGCGGGCCCAGTCGATCCCGAGCGACGCTCCGTCTTCGGAGCGCGTCGCGACGCCCCAACCGTCCACCCAGGGCCCTCCTGAGCCATCGTAGGTATCGCGCTCCCACGCTTGCCCCATCACGATCGCCGAGCCACCCTCCCAACCGGCCACGAGGGCGCTGGAATAGCGGTACTCGTCCGTCGCGGGCGGTCCCCACCCGAGCCAGCGGGCGCCGAGGCCATCCTCGGGGCGGAACGTGCGCACGAGGTCGTCGCTGCGCAGGTCAGGAGCCACATGCGCGCACGTTGCCCTGACGCGGCAAGGCAGCGCCGTCGGAGGGTGGCTCGGGGAGCCACGGGTGTCGGGGTGCGCAGGAAGATGCCGGGATCGGTCTCGGGTGGGATGCCTCTCCTGCTGGTGGGGTCGATCGGGTGTGTCCATCCGCCTCGGGTCGTTGCGGACCCGCTGGACCAGGCCGAGCCGCCCGAGCAGGTGAAGCCCCAGGTGCCCCAGAACCCACCCGTCCCCGGTTGGATACAGGCCACGGATCGCCGAACTGAACTGGGTCGGATCCCAGGTCGGGGCAACCATCCCCCCTCGAACCGACCAGGTCCCGAACCATCCCCCATCCAACCGACCGGAGGGGGATGGCGGTCGCTACTTCGGCGTCGGCTGAGCCGTCCCCACCGGTCGCACCAGCTGCGGGGGGAAGCCGGCCGGACGCGACGCAGCGAGCCCGCTCATCGCCGCGGGGGGCGCGTCGCCCACCAGCCGCACCGCCTGCTGCTGCACCGGGAACTGCAGGCCGTGTTCCTGGAACTTGTACCAGAGGCGCTTCAGGAACTCCGACTCGCAATCGTCGTGGATCCGGAACTCGCGCGCCCAGAACCGCACGACGTACCGCTGGCAGTGGTCGTCGACCGACACCAGCCACACCTTCGTCCGCGGCTCCTCCGGCCCCACCACCCCGTCGATGGTGGCCAGCACGTCGCGCGACCACCGGTCGAACACGTGCGGCGGCAGGTCCAGCGGCACCGGGACCGGCACCTGGCGCCCACACTCCTCCGTCGGGTGGTTGTAGTTGATGACCTGGGCGTTGAGCAGGCTGTTGTTGGGCACCAGCAACACGTCGCCAGACAGGGTCTTGAACCGCGTCGACCGCCAGCCGATCTCCAGCACCTCCCCTTCCCGCCCGTCGACCAGCAGCCACTCTCCCGGCTTCGGGTGCCGCTCCACGTGCAGCACGATGCCCGCGAACAGGTTCGACAGCGGCTGCTGGAGCGCGAGGCCCAGGACCAGCGACGTGACCGAGCCCGTGGCCAGGAGCGGCGTGAGGTCGAACCCCAGGAACTGGCCGCCGATGCCCAGCAGCACCGCGCCGTAGAAGATCGCGATGATCAGCTGGCGGACCGGGTTCGGGACCGTGAGGCCCTGGCCCTTCTCGAGCCAGGTCTCGATCACCAGGATCTCGAACGTGGCCACCGCCACGTACGTGATGACCATCGTCTCGACGAGGCTCGCCCCGCCGCTGATCCATGCCGTGCCGAGGTACGCCGAGAACGCGTGGACGCCCACCACCGGGCCGAGCAGGCTGGCCGGGCGGCGGATGCGGCCCAGCAGCTCGTCGTCGAGCGTGGTGCGCGTGCGCGAGGCGAGATCGGTCGACACCCGCAACACGAAGCGGATGACCACCGACACCACCACCCACACGAGGAGCGCGAGGACGGTGGCCGCGACGAAGCGACCGACGGGGTTCTCGGTGAGGAACGAGGTGACCCGCTGGAAGACGGGGAGCAGGGAGTCCGGCATGCGCGCCTGTAGCCATCGGAGCGGCCCCCGACCACCCCCCGCCGCCGTGACCGACCCGTGACGCGGCCCGCGGGGCCACCGGATAGACCGCGAGGCCTCGGAGAGCCGCCATGTTCGAGCCCATCGCCGTCGTCGGTCGAAGCTGCATCCTCCCCGGCGCCCACTCGCCCGACGCGTTGTGGGAGGCCGTCGCCGCAGGTCGCGCACTCGTGTCCGAGGCGCCCGCGGATCGGTGGGGCCTGCCGCGCGCCCTCGCGCTCACCGACGACCCGAAGAAGAGCCGCGACCGCGCGTGGTCGGCCCGCGGTGGGTACGTCACCGGCTTCGACTTCGCCGCGCTCGCCGGGAAGGACCCGTTCCGCCGCGCCACCGAGGACCTGCTCCGCCTCGACCCGCTGTTCCACCTCGTGATGTGGGCGGGTCGCGAGGCGCTGCGCGAGGCGGGCCACGACGGCAGCAAGCCCTCCCGCGCGTCGGCGGTGTTCGGCAACCTCTCGTTCCCGTCCTCCACGATGGCCCGGTACGCCGAACACGTCTGGTTCGGCCGGCAGGCCGTCGATCCGCGCAACCGCTTCATGTCCGGGCTCCCCGCCCACCTGCTCGCGGAGGACCAGGGCCTGTCGTCGGCGTTCGCGCTCGACGCCGCCTGCGCTTCGTCGCTGTACGCGCTCAAGCTCGCCTGTGATCAGCTCCATGACGGCGCCGTCGACCTCGCCCTCGCCGGGGCCGTGTGCCGCGCCGACGACCTGTTCATCCACGTGGGCTTCTGCGCGCTCGACGCCATGAGCCGCACCGGGCGGTCGCGCCCGTTCCACCGCGGCGCGGACGGCCTCGTGCCGGCGGAGGGGGCCGCGTTCGTCGCCTTGATGCGCCTCGAAGACGCCGTCGCCAGCGGCCGCCGCATCTTCGGCGTGATCCGCGGGGTGGGCCTGAGCAACGACGGCCGCGGCAAGGGCCTCCTCGCGCCCGACGCCTCGGGCCAGGTGCGCGCGCTCGCCGAGGCGTGGAAGGACAGCGGCGTGGACCCCGCCCGCCTGTCGCTCCTCGAGTGCCACGCGACCGGGACGCCCGTGGGCGACGCCACCGAGGTGGACACGCTGTCCCGCTTCTTCGGGGACCGCGTCCGGGACGTGCCCCTCGGCTCGCTCAAGTCGAACCTCGGGCACCTGATCACCGCCGCGGGCGCCGCGGGCCTCCTCAAGGTGCTGGGCGCGATGCACCACGGCGTCCGGCCGCCCACGCTCCACGTCGAGGACCCGGTGGACCTCTCCGCCACCCCGTTTCGCCTGCTCGCGAAGGCCGAGCCCTGGACCAGCGACGGCCCGAAGGTGGCCGCGGTGTCGGCGTTCGGGTTCGGCGGCAACAACGCGCACGTCGTCGTCGAGGAGTACGTGCCCGGCGCTGCCCCCGCCGCGCCTCGCGCTGCGTCGCGCCCGCCGGAGCCGCTCGCCGTGGTGGGCCTCGCCGCCCGCGCGGCCGGTGCGCCCGACACCCGGTCCTTCGCCGCGCTCGCGTTCTCCGAGCGGTCCGTGGTCCGCGCCGCCGGCGCAGCGGTCGACACCGTCACCCTGCCGCTCGATCGCCTCAAGTTCCCCCCGCGGGACCTGCAGCAGTCGCTCGCCCAGCAGACCCTCCTCCTCGCCGCTGGCCTCGAGGCCACTGAGCGCGCCGGGGTCGTCGCCTCCCCGCGGACCGGCGTGTGGGTGGGCTCGCAGTCCGACCCCGAGGTGTGCCGGTACGGCGCCCGGTGGCGGCTGGCCGACTGGTTCGCGGATCGGGGCCCGGCCGCGGTCGCCGCCCTCCGGGACGCCGTGGTCCCCGTGCTCGAGTCCCCCGGCGTGGTGGGGAACATGCCGAACATCCCGGCGAACCGCCTCTCGTCCCAGCTCGATCTCGGTGGCCCCGGCTTCACCATCGCCGCCGAGGAGCGCTCGGGGACCCACGCGCTGCGCCTCGCGGGTCGCGCGTTGCGCCGCGGCGAGGTCGACGTGGCCCTGGCCGGCGCCACCGACCTGTCCGCCGAAGGGGTCCACGCCGCCGCCGCCCGCGCGGTGGGCCTGCCCGGCACCCCCGGAGACGCCGCCGTGGTGCTGGTCCTGATGCGGGAGTCCGACGCCCGCGCCGCGGGCCGCCCCATCCTGGCGCTGCTCTCCGACGGCGACGGGAAGGCCGACGCCCTCGACCTGCACCTCGACGAGCGCCTCGGGCGGGCCCACGCGGCCCAGGGCCTCGTCCACCTCGCTGCCGCCGTCCTGGCGGTGGCCACCGGTCGCGCCCCGCGCGCGTCCGTCACGGTGGGGAGCCACTTCGGTGGCGTCCCCGATGCGTTCTTCGTGACCCCCGCGGGTGCCGCGCACCCCCTCCCGGAGCCCTGGATGCCGTCGCGCCCGCTCACGTTGCCCGGACACCCGCCCCACCTGGTCCCGCCCGGGGTGGAGTCGCTCGCCCCCGCGCCCGCGTTGCCCGCGGTCCCCGCGTCCGGCCCGATCCCCGCGGAGACCCCGCGTCCCGGCACGCTCCAGGCCGCGCCCCTGCTGGCGCGCATCACCGGGCCCGCGACTCCTGCCCCGGCTCCAGCCCCAGCCCGTGCCCCGGCCCCTGCCCCTGCCCCCGCGCCGCCCCCCGTGGTCTACGCCCCCGCTCCGGTCGCGGCGGCAGCCCTCGCCCCGACCCCGGTTGCTACCGGGAACGGCGTGGACCCCGCCGTCTTGCTGGGCCTCGCCGACCTCCACCGCCGCCTGGGGCTCACCCACCACGCGTACCTCGCCGAGCAACACCGCCTGCACGCCCAGTTCCTGGCGATGCGCGTGGCCACCACCCAGCTCCTGCTCGACCGCGTGGGCACCCAGACCATGGTCGCGCCCGTGCCCGCGCCCGTGCCCGTGCCCGCGCCTCTGCCGGCGCCCGCGCCTGTGCCTCCACCCGTGGCCCTCCGCCCGCCGGCCCCTCCTCCGGCCCCCAAGCCCACTCCGAAGCCGAGCGCCCCGAAGACGCTGCTCCCGCCCACCGTCCCGCCCACGCCGCTCGCCGAGCTGCCCGGCCCCCGCTGGTCCCGCGCCGACCTCGAGGTCCTCGCGTCCGACAAGATCTCCAAGGTGTTCGGTCCCGACTTCGCGCGGCAGGACGACTTCCCGCGGCAGGTCCGGATGCCCGAGCCCCCGCTGCTCCTCGCCGACCGCGTCGTCGGGCTCGACGCCGTCGCCGGCGCCATGACCACCGGCGTCATCTGGACCGAGACCGACGTCCGCTGGGACTCCTGGTACCTGCACGACGGAAGCATGCCGGCCGGCGTCATGATCGAGGCCGGCCAGGCCGACCTGCTCCTGATCAGCTGGCTCGGCGCCGACTTCCAGAACCGCGGCGAGCGCGTGTACCGCCTCCTCGGTTGCCAGCTCGTCTACCACGGCGGCCTCCCCCGGGCCGGCGAGACCCTGCGCTACGAGATCCACGTCGACGGCCACGCCAACCTCGGCGCCACGCGCATCTTCTTCTTCCACTCCGACTGCCGCGACGAAGGCGGTGTCCCCCGGCTGATCGTGCGCGAAGGCCAGGCCGGCTTCTTCAGCGAGGCCGAGCTCGCCGAGTCCGGCGGCATCCTGTGGTCGCCGCAGACCGGCGAACACGACGCCAACGCCAAGGCCGCGCCCCCCGTCGTGAAGTCCGTGCCCTCCACGTACACCCGCGCGCAGGTCGAGGCCTTCGCCCAGGGCGACGCGTACGCCTGCTTCGGCCAGGGCGCGGCGCCCAACGGGTACGAGCGCCTGCAGACCCACGTGCGCACCCCGCGCATCGCGCCCCGCCCGATGAACTTCTGGGACCACGTCACCGAGCTCACCCCCGGGGGCGGCCCGTGGAAGAAGGGCTACCTGCGCGCCGAGCAGGACGTGTCGCCGTCCGACTGGTTCTTCCAGGGCCACTTCAAGGACGACCCGTGTATGCCCGGCACGATGATGTTCGAGGCCTGCCTGCAGGCGTCGGCGTTCTTCCTGACCGCCCTCGGGTACACCATCCGCCGCGACGGCTGGACCTTCGAGCCCGTCCCCGACGTGCCGTACGATCTCAAGTGCCGCGGCCAGGTCACGCCGAACAGCAAGCACCTCGTGTACGAGGTCTTCGTCGAGGAGGTGCTCGACGGGCCGTTCCCCACCGTGTGGGCCGACTTCCTGTGCACCATCGACGGCCTCAAGGCGTTCCACGCCCGCCGCGTCGGGCTGCGGCTGCGCCCCGACTGGCCCATCACCAGCAAGGCCGACCTCCAGGACCTCCAGGACCCCGTGCCCGTCGCCGTCGTCGACGGCTTCCCGTTCGGCTACGCCTCGCTCATGGCCTGCGCCTGGGGCAAGCCGTCGGACGCGTTCGGCCCGATGTACACGCCGTTCGACCAGGGCCGGCACTGCGCCCGCCTGCCCGGACCGCCCTACCACTTCATGACCCGGCTCACCAAGATCAAGGGCGCCATCGGCAAGATGGAGATCGGCACCGCGATCGAGCTCGAGTACGAGGTCCCGCCCGACGAGTGGTACTTCGACGAGAACGGCTGCCGGACCATGCCGTACTGCGTGCTCCTCGAGGCCGCGCTGCAGCCCTGCGGCTGGATCGCCTGCTACGTCGGCTCGGCGCTCACGACCGACAAGGACCTGTACTTCCGCAACCTCGACGGCACCGCCACCTGGCTCGTCGAGGTGCTGCCCACGTCGGGGACGCTCACGACCAAGGCGAAGATCACGAACATCAGCATGTCCGCGGGCATGATCATCCAAAGCTTCGAGGTCGAGTGTTTCCTCGGGGACACCCGCGTCTACGTGATGAAGACGGTGTTCGGCTTCTTCCCGGGCGCCGCCCTCGCGAACCAGGTGGGCATCACCCCCACCGACGCCGACCGCGCCGCGCTGCACGCGCCCTCCGACTTCCTCGTGGACCTCACCACCCGCCCGGCGAAGTACTGCGGCGGGGCGCTCCGCCTCGCGAACCCGATGATGTTGATGCTCGACCGCGTGTCGGGCTTCTGGCCCACGGGCGGCAAGAAGGGCCTCGGGCGCCTGCGCTCCGAGAAGGACGTGGACCCGGCGGAGTGGTTCTTCAAGGCCCACTTCTACACGGACCCGGTCCAGCCCGGCTCGCTCGGCATCGAGGCGATGATCCAGCTCCTGCAGTTCTACATGCTCGAGCAGGACCTCGCGAAGGGCATGAAGAACCCGCGGTTCGAGCCGCTGATGATGGGCCGCGAGCTGTCGTGGAAGTACCGCGGCCAGGTCATCCCCGAGAACAAGACCATCCGCTGCGAGATCGACATCACCGAGGTGGGCACCGACGAGCGCGGCGTGTACGCGATCTGCGACGCCTTCCTGTGGGTCGACGCGCTGCGCATCTACGGCGCAACCGGCATGGGGATGCGCATCGTCGACGACCCCACCGTCCCGCCCAACCCCGAGCCCTCCGGCGACGACGGCGAGCAGGTCCTCGACCCCGCGACCGCGCCCTGGCTCGCGGACCACCCGCCCACGTTCACCCTGCCGTCGCTGCCCGCGATGTCGATGGTGGACCGCCTCGCCGAGGCCGCGCTGCGCGAGGTCTCCGGGCAGGTGGTGGAGGTCCGCGGGGTGCAGGTGCACCGCTGGCTGGTGTTGCCGGCCCGCACCCGCACGGTCGTGAAGGAGGTCCGCGGCGCCGAGGTGGACGTGGCCCTCGAGGCGTGGCGCGACGCCGCCGATCCGGCGTTGTCCCGGTTCGAAGCCGTGTGCACCGGCACCGTGGTGGTGGGCGCCACCTGGCCCGCGCCGCCCGCCTGGCCCGCGCCCGTCCCGTCGAGCCCCGAGCCCGACCCGTACGCGTCCGGGGCGCTGTTCCACGGCCCGGCGTTCCAGTACCTCACCGCGCTGGCGGTGGGGCCCGCGGGTGCCTCCGCCACGCTCGACCCGGCCCGCGGCACCGTGCCCCCGGGGGTGCTCGGCCAGGGCCTGCTGGACGCGTTGACCCACGCCGTCCCGCACGACGCCCTGCACCGCTGGAGCGACCGCGTGCGCCCCGATCAGGCCGCGTACCCGTTCCGCGTCGAGCGGCTGACGTTCCACGGCCCCACTCCCACCACCGCAGTGGAGGTCGAGGCGCGGTTCCAGGGGGTCGACGACAGCGGCCGGCACCCCACCACCACGCTGATCGCGCGCTCCGCCGCCGGGGTGTGGGCCGAGCTCGTGCTGGTGGAGGTCCTGGTGCCCAAGGGCCCCATCGGGGTGGCCCCCGGCGACGTGCGCCGCAGCTACCTCCGCGACGGGGTCTACGCGCCGGGCCTCGCGTTGTCCAAGGTCGGCGACGTGACCCGCCCCGATGCCGCCGCCCTCAAGGCCAGCGACTGGCTGCCGGGCACGGTCGCCGCGGTGTACGGCACCTCCGACCCCGCGGTGATCGCCGCGAAGGACCACGTGGCCGCGCAGGCCCACGTGCACCCCCGCACCCTCACCGTCCACGCCGATCACGCAGTCGCTGCCTCGCTCCCCCTCACCCGGTTCCCGCTGGTGCGCAGCGGCGACGCCGTGAAGGACGCCGGCCCGCCCGCGCTCGACCTGGCCCCCGTCACCACGTTCTGGGACCGCTGGTTCGGCATCGGCCGCTGGCCCGTCGAGGACCTGTACTACGGCCTCATCCGGCGCTTCCTGGGTCGCGTGGTCCTCGAGGACCCGGCCGCGTTCGACGCGGTGAAGGGCCAGAGCCTGCTGTTCCTCGCCAACCACCAGGTGGGCGTGGAGTCGCTCTTGTTCAGCATCGTGGTCTCGGGCCTGTCCGGCACCAGCACGGTGACCCTCGCCAAGGCCGAACACCGCGAGACGTGGCTCGGGCGGCTGATCGCGCACAACTTCGGGTACCCGGGCGTGACGGACCCCGAGGTCATCACGTTCTTCGATCGCGACGACAAGGCCTCGCTCCCCGCGATCGTGAACCGCCTCGGCGCCGAGATGGCGGGCCCGGGCAAGAACGTGATGGTCCACGTCGAAGGCACGCGCTCGCTCGAGTGCCGCAGCCCCGTGCTCAAGATGTCGGGCGCGTTCCTGGACATGGCGCTGGCGGTGGGCGCTCCCGTCGTCCCGGTCCGCTTCGTGGGCGCGCTGCCGGTGGAGCCGCTCGCGGAGCGCCTGGAGTTCCCGGTGGGGATGGGCACGCAGGACCTCGTCATCGGCCGCCCCATCCTCCCCGACGCGCTCCGCGCCCTCCCCCTCAAGCAGCGCAAGGACGTGGTGATCGGCGCGATGAACGCGATCGGCGCGCCGCCGAAGGCGCAGGAGACGCCGTTCCCGGGGGACGAGGCCTTCGCCGCCAAGGTGGCGGCCCGCGTGGCGCGCACCGGCGTCGAGGAGCCCCACGCCGTGCTCACCGAGGTCCTCCGCGAGGCGCCCGACCTGCACCCGGACCTGCGCGCCCTGCTGCGGAGCGAAGGGGGCAAGAGCCCGTTCGGCGACGACCCGAAGGGCTTGTGGCTCGGCGCGCTGCGGAGCAAGCTCCTCGGCTGAACCCGCACCCCCGGAGTCCCGATGCCCCCACTCGACGACGACGCCGACCGGTGGCTGCGGCTCGCGTGCCTGACCTACGAGGGGGACGACCGGCGGCGGTTCGACGAGGCGCGCGCCCTGCTGGCGTCGCAGCCTGCGTTGGGTCGTGCGTCGGTGTTCACGCTCGCCGCGACGGCCGACGTGGAGGGCCTGCGGGAGGTGCTGGCCCGCGAGCCTTCGCTGGCGCACACCGCGGGTGGGCCGTTCGGGTGGGAGCCGCTGTTGTACGTCACGTACGCCCGGCTCGGGATCGGCGCCCCGGTGGAGGCTGCGCGGGTGTTGCTCGCTGCCGGCGCGGACCCGAACGCAGGCTGGCTGTGCCAGGGGCTGGTCCCACCGTTCACCGCGTTGACCGGCGCCTTCGGCGAGGGCGAAGACACCGCGAACCAGCCCCGGCACCCGGACGCGCCCGCGCTCGCCCGCCTGCTCCTCGAGGCCGGCGCGGACCCGAACGACGGCCAGGCCCTGTACAACCGGCAGTTCGGGCCCGACGACGACCACCTGGTGCTGCTGCTGGGGTTCGGGCTCGGGCGCGGGGACGGCGGGCCGTGGAAGCGCCGGCTCGGCTCTGCCCAGGCGACCCCGGCGCAGCTCCTCGAAGACCAGCTGCTCGTCGCGGCGGCCGACGATCGGCCCGCCCGGGTGGCGCTCCTGCTGCGGCACGGCGTGGACCCGAACGGCCAGGGGACGAGGCACCCCATCCACCAGGGTCGCGGCGCGCTGGAGCTGGCGCGCGCGAACGGTTGCGCCGCAGTGAAGGCCCTCCTCCTGGGCGCCGGAGCGACGGGGCCGGCCGAGGACGCCGTGGACGCGCTGGTGAGCGCGGCGATGCGCGGCGACGAGCGCGTGGCGGACGCGTCCCCCGAGCTGGTGGCGGCGGCGGTGGCGCGGAGGCCCGGCCAGGTGCGGGTGGCGGCCGAGCGCGGGCGGCACGGCGCGGTGCGGCTGCTCGCGGCGCTCGGCTTCGACCCGAACCACCTCTACGGGACCACCGCCCTGCACGAGGCCGCGCTGCGCGGCGACCACGCCCTGGTGGACCTCCTGCTGGCGCTCGGCGCCGATCCTTCGATCCGCGACGTCCGGTTCCACGCCACCCCGGCGGGTTGGGCCGATCACCAGGGCCACGCCGCGCTCGCCGCGGAGCTCCGCGCGCGAGAGCAGACGGGCTGACGCCTGCTCACCGGAAGACCTTCTCAGATCGCCTCGACCGTGACGCGCCCGACCCCGAGCCGCAGCTGGCGGGAGCCCTTCCGGCGCTCCACGAGGCCGGCGGCGTCGGTGATGCCCAGCTCCGACAGCTCCGCGCGCGCCCGGAACACCGAGGTGTGCAGGCCCCCCTCGCGGGCGCCGAGCATCTTGATCAGCTCCTCCTGGCCCACCCAGCCCTGGGCCGTCCCGGGCAGGCTCGCGTCGCCGGCGTCCTGCTCGCGGAGGCGCGCCAGGACCAGCAGCAGGTAGTGGTGCGACCGGCTGCCGAGCGGGTGGCGACGCCCGCCGACCTCGACCGTGAGCTCCACGTGCTCCTCGTCGAGCGACACGCGGAAGTGCAGCGCCGTGTCGACGAGGCTCGCGGCGCCGCCGCCGAGGTCGCGGTCCCAGGTTCCCACCGCGGCTTCGGGCAGCGACAACGTGTACGAGGCGCCGGCGACCTGCAGGACCTCGCCGTCCACCACCGGGCGCTCGCCCGACTCCGTCTCGACGCGCCAGACTCCTCCGTCTCCGACCACGACGAGCTGCGGGTCGGCTTCGTCCGGGAGGGCGAGCAGGTCGGGGGTGCCGAACCGGCGGACGCCGCTGGCGTCGACCGCGCTCACCGCCGGCGGGCCTGCCGAGACCAGGCGGAACCGCGGGGTGTCGCTGCCGAAGGCCAGCACCGCGCCTGCAGCGAGGGCGATCGAGCCCCCGGTTTCGAGGCGGGCGCCGTTCACCCAGGTGCCGTTGCGGCTGCCGAGATCGCGCAGCACCCAGGCGCGGCCGGTCCAGCGGATGCGGGCGTGTTCGGAGGAGACGGCGCGGTCGTCGATGCGGACGTCGGTGCGGTCGGAGCGCCCGACGAGGGTGTCGGGGCGGAGCGGGGTGCGAGCCCCGCCGGAGGAGGCTTCGAGGGTTCCCATTCGGCCGAGCTATCGCGGCCTCCGGAGAACGTCAGCTCACCGCGACGCGAGCCCCATCCGGGTCGCCGCCCGAACTGCAGCGCGCGCCACCCGCTCGGCCGACCGCTCACCGACGGTCGCGGAGGGCGTCCAGACCCACCCGCGCTCGGCCATACACGCGCCGTACGTCACCCACGACAGCTCCGGAGAGCGCCCGGGGAGCGTCGTCGTCGCCGAACGGACGCAGGCGTCGTCGTCGGTGCGGAGCGCCAGCGCAGCATCCGGCCGGTCCGCGACCGGGGTCCAGTGGGGAGCAGCGACTGCGGCACCGAGGAGCGAGAGGAGCAGGGACACGGGAACCTCCGGGTTCGATGTCTCCTGGTACGGCGCCGGGGCCTGACGGTCCCTCACCGCTGCTTTCGGCGCCTCACGGGCGACGCATCGGGTCCGGGTCCAGTCCGTCGTCGACCCCGTCGTCGTCCGAGTCCCAATCGACGGGGACGGTGCCCGCAGCGTGTTCCTCGGCCTCGGTCTTCCCGTCCCCGTCGGTGTCGGTCGCCCCGTCCGTCACCGTGGTGGACCCGAAGTACAGGACCTCCCAGCTGTCGTACATCCGGTCGCGGTCGCAGTCGTCGACGGACGACCACCGCGGCGTGCCGCACGCCGGACGGAGCCGGACGTACGCGCCACCCGTGAGGGGTGGGCAGCCGGGCACCCCGCAGGTTCCGTTCGGGCGGAGATCGGCCCAGTCCGGCCGGAGCCCGGGCGCCCAGGTGGTGAACTGGGGCCATTGGGCGTCGTCCCGCTGGTCTGGCCGCAGCACGGTGGACCGGGTCGCGGTGATGCCGACCAACGGGTCGCCCGTGACGAACACCGAGTCGGTGGCCTCGACCCCGAACGCGTCGTCGCTGTCCCGATCGACCTCCACCACGAGAGCGTCGAAGCCGGCGAACGTAGAGAACGACACGTCGACGAATCCCTCCACGTCCTCGAGGAGGAGCGCGGCGCCGTCGTCGGCCTGCAGCGCGACGTCCTCCAGGGACACCAGGGCGGACCCGTTCGCCCCGGGGCGGTGGACGTGCAGGAGCGACACGACGGGCGCGGACTCGTTCCCCACCACCTCGACGCGATCGAACTCGACGGCAGCGTCGCTCGTGACCGACCCCCAGCGGACGGAGGAAGCGAGCCCCACATCGAGCCGGTTCCGACGGACGGCGCTGTCGGAGATCGCGACAGCCCCACCCGCCTCCACCGAGAACGCCAGGGTCGCCTGAGCGCCGCCGAAGGCGTCGTCTTCGAACAGGAGCTCGGACAGGGCCACGTCTCCGGGCGCCGTCACGACCAGCCCGGCCGCGCCGAGCGAGCCCGTCACGCGGACGTCCCGGAGCGCGAACACCCCGGTCCCGCCGAACTCGAACACCAGCATCGGCCCGGTGACCGCGCTCTCCTGGACCACGAGGGTGGACACGGTCGCGGTGTTGGACGAGACGAAGACCAGCGGGCCCGCGGACAGCGCCCCGTCGAAGCGGAGGTCCCGGACCTCGAGGGTCTCGACGTCGAGCGGGGGCGAGAGGCCGGCCCCGTCGGCCACGAGCCACGCGCTCACGCGGCTCCGGGAGCTCCTGGGCGACGAGCTGTTCGTGCGGGTGGGGTCGCGGATGGTGCCCTCCCCGCGGGCCGAGTCGCTCAAGGAGCCGGTGCGGCAGGCCCTCTCCGCGCTCGAGCGCACGATCGAGGGCCCCCGCCCGTTCGAGCCCGCGACCGCGACGGGCACCCTGCGGCTCGGCACCTGGAGGAGCGCCACGGCCGCCTCGACGTGCTCGTCAACAACGCCGGCGTCAACCTGGGCGAGTCCTGGGTCGGCAACGACGTGCTCACCGTGTCGGCGGACACCCTCCGCCAGACCTTCGACACCAACTTCTTCGGCCTCGTCGGGCTCACGGTCGCCCTGGTCCCCCTCCTCCGCAGGAGCGCGGCGGGCCGCGTC
>JBIKWC010000008.1:0-73387 GCA_044356535.1 Myxococcota bacterium | reverse complement strand
CCCGCCCCCTCCCCCTCCCGAAGAAGAGCCGGGGCTCCTGTCGTTCGAGCTGTTGATGGCCACTGGCGCCGTCGGCGCCGCTGGCGTCGGCACGTTCGTGTTCGTGTTGTTGATCGGGATCCCGATCGTCGCGCTCGTCCTGGGCGTGGTTCCCATGGGTCCGCGCCCCGGCGCGGGTGGGCCCGGCCCGGTGCCGATCGCGGCTCCCGAGCCGGTGGTCGCGCCCGCCGACCCGGCCCCCGTCGAGCCGGCGACCGTCGAGCCAGCGACCGTCGAGCCAGCGACCGTCGAGCCGGCGCCCGTCGAGCCGGCCGTGGCCGAACCCGCGCCCGCCGCCCCCGACCCCGCGCCTCCCGCACCAGCGGCCAGCGGCCTCACGTTCCAGTCGGGGATGGTGGACACGAAGAAGATGACCGTCCGTTGTGATCAGGGCTCGGGCCAGGGTGAGGCGTCCGTGTCGCTGGGCGACGTGTCGCCCCGCGAGTGCACCGTCGTGGCGATCGACGGGTCCCGCAAGCGCCGCACCGCGGTCGTCAAGGACGTGAAGCCCAGGACGTACCGCTGCTTCGCAGGCGACGCCGACAGTTGTGAGCCCCTGACGGCCGGGACCGGGGGCCGCTGATTCCGGATGCCGCTTGGCATTCGTGAGGCTTTCTGCTATGCCCCCCGGCCAGGAGCCGAACCAAGCGATGCTGCTGGGGCTATACATCATCGTCGACGACGACACCGGCGACCCGGTCTTCGCAGACCCGCCGCGCAGCGAGCTCGACGACGCCATCTCCGAGCGGATCGGCGAGATCGTGCAGGACATCGCGGACGGCGAGATCGACGCGAAGGGCACCCAGAAGGTCGGCGAGGCGCTCGTCGCGTGGCGTTCGCTCACCAAGACGGGGATCACCTTCGTCGCTGCGGTCACGGACGACGTTCGGCCGCAGAGCGTCGAGACCTACCTCCAGAAGATCGCCAAGCGGTACATGGACGAGGTGGACGATCCGCGGAGCCCCGACCGCGGCGGGGTCTCGGAGGTGGTGGTGGACGTGATCCCACCGTGGGAAGAAGAAGACGACTGAGTCCGGGCGCCCCTGATGCGACCGGCTGGAGAGGACGTGTCCGACTTCGACCTCGACCTCGGGCCAGGGGTGGATGCGCCGCTGACGCTGCGCGCCTCGGAGCTCACCCGGCACGCGGTGGTGCTGGGCGCGACGGGCTCCGGCAAGACCGGGTTGCTCGTGCGCCTCGTCGAGGAGCTGCTGCTCGGCGGGGTGCCGGTGGTCGCGCTCGATCCCAAAGGCGACCTGGTCAACCTCGCGAACGGCCCGCTGAAGGGCCTCGTGGACTTCACCGTGCTGACCCCGGGGTCCCGGGCCGGGACGCCGCTGGACATCGCCTCGATCGTGGGAGGCCCACCCGACGCTGCCGGGAGGGACGCGGGCACCGACGACGAAGGCCTGCTGCTGCAGCTCGGCGACGTGGTCCGCGGCCTGCTCTCGCTGGTGGGCGCCGACGCGGGCCCGGTCGATCCCCCCGCCCTGCTCCTCTCCGCGGTGCTGGAGGCGGCGTGGCGGGCCGGGGAGCGCCCCACGCTGACCGACGTGGTGGTTCGCCTGGTGGACCCGCCGTTCGCCCGCCTCGGCGCGTTCCCGACCGACACCGTGATGCCCCGCAAGCAGCGGATGGAGCTGGCGGTGCGCCTCAACGGGTGGCTGGCGTCCCCGCAGCTGCAGGCCTGGGGAGAGGGCGCACCCGTCGATCCCGACGCCTGGATCGCAGGGCGCACGCGGCTGACCGTCGTGACCCTCGCGCACCTCGACGACGCGCTCCGCCAGCTCGCCGCCGGGTGGGTGTTGTCGCGCCTGGCGCAGTGGTCCCGCCGCCAGGCCGGCTCCGAAACCCTCCGCCTCGCGGTGGTGCTCGACGAAGCCTGGGGCTTCTCGCCGCCCGCGCCGCGCGACCCGCCCACCAAGCGCCCCCTGCTCCAGCTGGCCAAACAGGCCCGCGCCGTCGGGGTGGGGTTGATCTCCGCGACCCAGAACCCGGTGGATCTGGACTACGCGCTGTTGTCGAACGCGGGCACCTGGTTCATCGGCCGCCTGGCCACGCCCCAGGATCGCGAGAAGGTGTCCGACGGCCTCTCCCCAGTGGGCCGCTCCTGGCTCGCCGACCTGCCGCCCCGGACGTTCCTGGTGCGGCGGGCGGGCGCGGAGGAGCGCCTGCGGACAGCGGACACGCGAACTCCGTTGTCGGGGCCCGTGACCCTCGCGTCGTTCGCCGCCCTGGGGTTGGCCGCAGCGCCCCGACCCGCGCGGCTCGCCACCCCGGCGCCAGCAGACGACGACGGCCTCCTCCCGCAGCCGCCGCTCGGGAAGTGGCTGTCCCGGTTCCTGGACCCGGAGGTCGCGTTCTCGTCGCGGTGGGCCGCGATCACCGGTCCCGGCGCCCGATCCGCCCGCGCCGGCGGCGCGATCGTGTGGGCACCCGCCGCGCTGTGTCGGCTCACGGTGCGCTTCGACGAGGGCCGCACCGTGGTCGCCGAGCGCGACGAGTGGCGCCTGCGGTTTCCCCCCACCGCAGCGCCCGTGGAGCCGCCGCTGTCGCCGGAGGACCTCCTCGCGTCGGGGAGCGGCCGCTTCCTTCCGTTCGAAGAGCCCGACCGCACGAGCGCGGCGCGCAGCGCGGCAGAGATCGTCGACCACGTGTTCCGGGGCGAGACCGAGCGGCAGTTCGTACACGGCGGCACGAAGCTCCGGTCGTCGGCCGGCGAAGCGCGCGAGGCGTTCGACGCGAGGGTCCGTGCCGCGCTGGAGGCCCGGGCCGACGAGGCCATCCGCAAGCTGGAAGCACAGGTCCGGAAGGACGTCGCCCGGCTCGAGGACAAGCGTGCCCGGGTGGAGCGCACGCTCGGGACGCGGCAGGCCGACCACCAGTCCCGCCAGGCGACGGAGGTCGTCGGCGCCGGCGAGCTGCTGCTCGGCATGTTGTTCGGTCGGCGGCGCAGCGTGTCCTCGGCAGTGAGCCGCCGGGGAGCCACGGCGAAGGCAGGGGCTGCGGTGGAGGCAGCCGAGCGCGAGCTGGCCGAGCTCGAGCGGGAGCTGTTCGACCTCGAAGCCGACCTCGGCCACCGCGTGGAGGCGCTCCGCAACGAGCACCTCCGCGGGCTCGACGAGGTCGAGGTGGTCGAGCTCCGGCTCGAGCAGGACGACGTGAAGGTGGTGGAGTGGTCGGTGTTGTGGATCCCGGTGACCCGACCCGTCTGACCCGGTGCCGCCCGGGGGCCCACGTTACGGGGCCGCGGCGGAGGGACCCATGAGCGGCGACCAGCAGCGCGTCTTCGTGCACTCGCTCGGGTGCCAGATGAACGAGTACGACAGCAGCAAGATCCGCGCGCTGCTCTCCCTCGACGGCTGGGTCACCACCCAGGACCCCGACGACGCCGACCTCGTGCTCGTCAACACCTGCTCCGTCCGCGAGAAGGCCGTCGACAAGATGCACTCCGCCCTCGGCGAGTACCGGCGCCGCAAGCGCCAGGGCCAGGATCTCCGCATCGGGATCGTGGGCTGCGTGGCCCAGGAGCGCGGCGAGGAGCTGTTCACGAAGTACCCCGACGTCGACATGGTCTTCGGGCCCGACGGCGTCCCCAAGGTGCGCGAGATCGTGAAGGCAGCCGCCCAGCGCCGCGTGCTCGACACCGAGTTCCTCGACCTCGAGACATACCCCTTCGTCCGCGAGATGGACCCCACCCAGCACGGCGTGGGCGCGTTCGTCACCATCCAGAAGGGCTGCGACAACCAGTGCACCTTCTGCATCGTGCCGTACACCCGCGGCGCCGAAGCCAGCCGGCCCCACGGCGAGATCGTGGAAGAGGTCCGGCAGGCGGTGGCGCTCGGGGCCCGCGAGATCACGCTGATCGGCCAGAACGTGAACTCCTACGGCCTGAAGTCCACGGGCGAGCTCACCTTCGCGCAGCTGTTGTACCGGGTCGCCGAGGTCTCCGGCGTGGAGCGGATCCGCTACACCACGTCCCACCCCCGTGACATGGGCCCCGACGTGGTGCAGGCCTACCGCGACCTCCCCGCGTTGTGCTCGCACCTGCACCTGCCCGTCCAGAGCGGCAGCAACCGCGTCCTGCGGCGCATGAAGCGCTACTACACCCGGGAGCGCTACCTCGAGATCGTGGCGTCGCTCCGCGAGGCGCGGCCCGACCTCGTGTTGTCGACCGACGTCATCGTGGGCTTCCCCGGCGAGACCGACGAGGACTTCGAGGAGACGATGACGCTGCTGGACGCAGTGCCGTTCGTGGGGTCGTTCAGCTTCAAGTACAGTCCGCGCCCCGGCACCCCGGCGGTCAAGCTGCACGACCGCGACAGCGTCCCCGAGGAGGTCGCCTCCGCGCGGCTCACCCGGTACCAGGTGCGCCAGAAGGCGTTGTCCGCCGCGTGGCACCGCTCCCTCGAGGGGCAGGTCGTCGACGTGCTCGTCGAGGGGGGCTCCGCCCACGACGAAGGCGTGGTGTGTGGCCGCACCGGCGGGTTCGCGATGGTCAACTTCCCGGGGGACCTGTCCCTCGTGGGCTCGATCGTGCCCGTTCGCGTCACCAAGGCCTTCCCGCACTCGTGTCGCGGCGAGCTGGCCACGGTCCGGCCCACCGCCCGGGTGGACGAGGCAACAGCGCCGTCGGCCTGGCCGTAGAAAAACTTTCTCCAGCCCCGAATGCCCCGCCCTCTTGCGCCGTATGGGTACCCCGAAGCGGGGGTGGGTCATGGTGGGATGGATGGTGGCGGCGGCACACGCGAACCCGGGGATGGTTCCCTACCCGCCGCAGGTCAGCGAGAAGGGCGTGGGCGCCTGGGGTGCGGGGCTGGGCTACGGCGAGGGCTACCAGGTTTCGCCGGGCTTCGGGTTCTCGGGCTGGTCCCGCTACGGAATCTCCAACCGGGTGGAAGCGTTCGGCGGCGCCTGGCTCACCGTGCCCGTGCGGGTCGGGGTCCATGGCGGGCTCCGCGCCTCGGTGGGGAACCGCGGGGGCGCGGACGGGTGGGGTGGCAGCGCGGGGATCAGCGTGGGCGCCGGCGAGCTGTTCAACGTGGCGGTGCCGCTGGAGGTGGGCTTGCAGCGCCGGACCGTCCGGGCGTGGGTCGGCGCGCAGCCCGCCATCTTCCCGCTCGTCACCGAGGACCCGAACGGCGGTGAGACGCTGTCCGTCCCGCTGGCCGAGCTCACCGGGCTCGCCGGCGTGGAGGTGGACGTGGACGGATTCGCCGTGTCGCTCACGGGCGGAGGTGGCTCACTCGGCACGTTCTACGCCGTGCTCGGCGTCACGTACGCAATGTGAGCGGAAAACGTGGCCGACGGCGGGGGGGCGCGCACTCTCCCTGTGACCGACGATGGTCGAACCCGAGGAGACGTGATGCGGTTCTCGCTGACCCTGGCGCTGGTGGCTGGCTTGTCGATGCTGGTCGGTTGTGGATCCGGAGAGCTGACGGCCGACGAGGCGCGCGGGTACCTGCTGCGCGACGTGGACGGGGACGGGGTTCCCGACGTGGACGACGAGGACGACGACGACGACGGCCTGTCCGACGACGAGGACGACGACGACGACGGCGACGGCACGAGCGACGACGACGAGCCGGATTCGGACGGGGACGGCCACGACGACGACGTGGACCTGGACGACGACGACGACGGTGAGTTCGACGACGACGACGACGACGACGACGACGACGGCGACGGCACCGACGACGAAGACGAAGACGAGGACGAGGACGAGGACGAAGACGAGGACACCGGCGAAGACGACTGACGCCGGTCAGAGCTGCTCGAGCTCGGCCTCTGTGTTGTACGCGTGCGGAGACACCCGCACGCGGCCCCGCCGCACGGCGACGTGAACCCCCCGATCCGCGAGCGCTTTCGCCCTGGCCTCGGCGGATCCCACCCGCGGCGTGAAGAAGACCGCGCCCGACCCGTGCAACTCGGGCGTGTCGAGCACCTCCTCACCGACCCGCAGGAGGTGCTCGCGCAGGTGCTGGGTCAGGTGCTGGATCCGGCCCCAGACCGCGGCCGGGCCCAGCGCCAGCAGCAGGTCCACCGACGCGCCCATCGCCGCGATGGTGGCGTAGGACGAGGTGCCCTCTTCGAACCGGGCGGCGTCCTCGCGGAGGTCGAGCTTGACCTGGTCGAAGTTCAGCGCCTCCTTCGTGCTCTTCCAGCCCACGATCACGGGCTCCACGGGCGCGTTCCGGGCGACGGAGAGCACCCCGATCCCCGCGGGCCCGAGCATCCACTTGTGGGCGTCTGCCGCCACGAAGTGCGCCCCGACCGCCGAGGCGTCGAGCGGGATGGCGCCCAGGCTCTGGATCGCGTCCACACACAGCCACCAGCCGCGATCCCGGCAGAGCTGCCCCAGGGCCGCCAGATCCACGCGCCACCCCGTCGCATACTGCACCGAGGACACCGTGACGACGCGGGTCCGCGAGCACCCGGCCGCAGCGAACGCGTCGACGTCGATCCGGCCGTCCGGGGTGGGCACCGTGCGCAGCTCCACCCCCTGCCGCGCAAGCCGCAGCCACGGGTACACGTTCGACGGGTACTCCTCGGAGGTGGCGCACAACACCACGTCGCCGGGGCGCCAGTCGATGCCCGCGGCGACGAGCGACAGCCCGTGGGAGGTGTTGCGGACGAAGGTGACCTCGTCCGCGCCGCAGCCCATCAGCCGGGCACACTGCCGGCGGACGCGTTCGGTCTCGCGTTCGAGGGCCTCGATCCCGGCGAGCGCGTCCCTGGCCTGGAGATCGAGGGCCGCGCGGCCCGCCTCCACGGCGGCGGCGGGGATGGGCGAGAACCCGGCGTGGTTGAGCCAGGTCCAGCGGGAGGCAGCGGGGATCCGGGCGCGGAGCGCTTCGACGTCGATCGGCATGCCGGCAGGTTATCGCTCGTCGTGTCCGACGCCGCCCACATCGGTTGGAACGCCCGCCCACCCGTCATCGAACACGTGCCCGCGGACCGCAAGATCTGGTTCGTGAGCGACCTGCATCTGGGCGACGCGACCCCACACGACGTCTTCTTCGGCAAGGACCGGCACCTGATGGCGCTCGTCGAGCGGGTCGAGCGCGAAGGCGCGATCCTCGTCATCGTCGGGGACGCCATCGACTTCCACCAGGCCTGGTCGTTCACGCGGGTCATGCGCGCACACCAGGAGTTGTTCAGCGCGCTGTCGCGCCTCGCCCGCGAGAGCCGCCTGGTCTACGTGGTCGGCAACCACGACTACGAGCTCAACCTGTTCAGCGAGATCCTGCACTTCCGCGTGTGCGACGAGCTCCATGTCGGCGACCGGATGCTCGTCGTGCACGGCTGGCAGTTCGATCCGTACCTCAAGGACGCGGTCGCGCACGGCCACGGCTGGAGCACCACCGTCCACCACCTGGTCGAGCGCTACCTGCAGACCTGGCTCCGCATCCCCCTCGGCGAGTTCTACACCCGCGAGAACCGGTTCCTGTTCTGGCTCGCCCACAAGGTCGCGATCGTGGCGAACGCGTGGGCGGCCGGCATGGCGAAGCTCGGGCTCCCGCGGTCGGCGGAGAGCCTCAACCACTACCTCACGTACTGGGCTCGCTCGAACATGGGCGACCCGATGGGCATCTTCCGACCCGCCATGGCGCTCCTCGAGGCGGGCCCCTGGGACGTGGTGATCTGCGGGCACTCGCACCTGCCCGGCGTGGTGACCACGGGCGGGAAGACGTACGCGAACACGGGCTCGTGGACCTTCGGCTCGAGCCAGTACCTCGTGTGGGACGGCGCCTCGTTCACCTGCAAGGACTGGATCACCGGGGGCCGGTACGGCCAGGAGCTCTACGAACCCCTGCTGGACGGTGTGGTGTTCGAGAAGGACTTCTGGCAGTGGTGGCGCGAGAACTACATGGGCCTGTTCCGGTTCCGCGAAGGCGAGGAGCGGCGCGGACGGCTCCGCCACTGGGAGAGCTACGTCCGCGACTACCAGCACCTGTCGCAGCTCCAGCCCCTGCGCTTCGATCCGCTTCCCCGCGAGATCACCGACGAGGTGGCTGCGGTCCCGGCGGAGCCCACGGAAGATGCCAGCACGGTCGGGTGACCTGGGCAGCTCCACCCCGACCGGCTACGGCAACCCTCTTTGCCCGGAGTCCGGATGACCACCGAAGCCGTGTTGCTGTCCACCCGCGGGGTCGTGGTGTTTCCCGGCACCTTCCGCGTCCTCGCGGCGGGCCGGCCGGCCTCGATCCGGGCTGTTCAGCGGCACCTCGACGAAGGCATTCCGCTGGTGCTGGCCCCCCAGCTCGACGCCGACGAGGAAGACGCAGCGTCGGCGCGCCTCGCGCGTACGGGCGTGCTCGGGCGGGTCACCCGCTGCACGCGATTGCCGGACGGCACGTTGCGCATCCTCGCCGAAGGCCTCGAGCGCGTCCGCCTGCGCAGCGAAGTGGCGCTCGTCGACGGCGCCACCACCGTCCGGTACACGCCCCGGCCCACCTCCGTCCGGGACCCCGCGCGTTGCGCTGCCCTCGCGAGGGAGGTGTCCACCCGCTACCTCGAGGTCGCGACCACCACGGGGCTGCAGCCGCACGAACACGCGGCCATGGCGCCGCCCGACGACGACCCGGAGCACCTGTGTGATCAGGTGTTCGCCACGACCGACCTGTCGCTCGTGGAGCAGATCTCGGCGCTCGAGCTGCAGCTCCTGGATCAGCGGCTCGAGAAGGCGCTCGACCACCTGGTGGTCCAACTCGCGCGGCACCAGCTGCACCAGGACGTGAACACGCGGGTCCAGCGCGCGATGGACGAGTCGCAGCGCGAGTACCACCTCAAGGAGCAGCTCAAGGCCATCCGCACCGAGCTCGGGGAGGCCTGGGGGAGCGAGGCGGACGCGGACCGGTTCCTCGCGCGCATCCGCGGCGCAGGCATGCCCGCGGAGGTCGAGGCCGAAGCCACCCGGGAGGCAGAGCGGCTGCGGCGGATCCACACCGACAGCGCCGAGTACACGTTGCTGCGGACGTGGCTCGAGACCGTGTGCGAGGTGCCCTGGTCGGACAAGAGCGACGACCGGACCTCCCTTCCCCGCGCCAGGAAGATCCTCGACAAGGACCACCACGGCCTCGAGAAGGCGAAGGACCGCATCCTCGAGTTCCTCGCGGTGCGCCAGCTGGCCCCGGAGAGCAAGGGCCCGATCCTGTGTTTCGTGGGTCCTCCGGGGGTGGGCAAGACGAGCCTCGGCCAGTCCATCGCCCACGCCATGGGCCGGACCTTCGTGCGCGTCGCGCTGGGTGGGATCCGCGACGAGACCGAGATCCGGGGCCACCGCCGGACGTACGTGGGCGCGCTCCCGGGGCGGGTCGTGCGCGCGCTGATCCGCGCCGGCACCCGCAACCCGGTGATGTTGCTCGACGAGCTCGACAAGGTCGGCAACGACTTCCGCGGCGACCCCGCGTCCGCCCTGCTCGAGGTCCTCGATCCCGAGCAGAACCGCACCTTCGTGGACCACTACCTCGACCTGCCGCTCGACCTGTCGCAGGTGTTGTTCGTCGCCACCGCGAACGTGGTCGACACCATCCCCGCGGCCCTGCTGGACCGGCTCGAGGTCATCGAGCTCACGGGCTACACCGAGGAGGACAAGGTCCGCATCGCGCGTAAGCACCTGCTGCCCAAGGTGGCCGCCAACCACGGGTTCGGCGGCGACCGCAAGGTGAAGATCGACACCGACGCCGTGGTCCGCCTGGTCCGCGAGTGGACCCGCGAGGCCGGCGTCCGCGAGCTCGAGCGCCAGCTGGCGGCCGTGCACCGCAAGCTCGCGCGACACGTGGTGGAAGGCACCCCGGTGCCCGAGCACCTGCGCGCCGCCGACCTCCCCGGCCTGCTCGGCCCTCCGCGCCACCTCCCCGACGTCGAGGAGCACGTCCACGACCCGGGCGTCGTCACCGGGGTCGCGTGGACGGCAGCGGGCGGAGAGCTCCTGGTCATCGAGGCCACCCGGATGCCCGGGAAGGCTGGGCTGAAGGTCACGGGTTCGCTCGGCGACGTGATGAAGGAGTCCGCGGAGGCCGCCTACTCCTGGCTGCGGTCCCACGCGACCGAGTACGGCGTCACGCCGGAGCGGCTCGAGGCCGAGCTCCACGTCCACGTGCCCGCGGGCGCGATCCCCAAGGACGGCCCGTCCGCGGGCGTCACGATGGTCACCGCGCTGGCGTCGCTGCTCCTCGGGCTCCCGGTGCGCGAGCGCCTGGCGATGACCGGGGAGATCACGCTGCGCGGACGCGTGCTCCCCGTCGGTGGCATCAAAGAGAAGGCGCTCGCCGCCCGCCGGTCGGGCGTGCGGACCTTCCTGCTGCCGCGCCCGAACCTCACCGACCTCCAGGACATCCCGGAGGAGCTCCGCCGCGACCTCACGTTCGTGCCGGTGGATCGGATGGAGGAGGTGTTGCTCCACGCGCTGGGACTGCCGGTTCCGGAGCGGACCCCGCCGGTGCGCCCTCCTCCCAGGCCACCGGAGAAGGCAACGCGACCACCGCGTCCGCGCCGTCCCGCTGCGAGGGCGAAGCCGCGCGGAGCCGACCGCGCAGGGTGAACGCCACGGTGGTGCCGAGCACCACCACGCCGGCAAGCGTCAGCAGCACCCCGAGGCCCATCTGGTGGGCGATGCCGAAGCGCGTCGCCTGCAGCGCCACGATGCCCACGAGGAAGGCGGCGCCCGACCAGATCCAGGGGCGGACGCGCAGGAGGACGCCGGCCGCCAGGCCCACCAGCCCGAGCACCACCCCCGGGATCACCGAATCGGCCGTGACCAGCAGGCGGCCGAACGCCACCACGTACAGCGCGCCCGCCGCCGTCCACCGGATCCCCTCGAGCGAGGCCGGCCCGAGGCGGGTCCGGAAGTGGTGCGAGAGCAGCGCCGCGCTGGCTGCGAACGGGAGGACGTAGAGCGTCGGGTCCCACTGCCCGGCGCGGACGAGCCCGGTCACGACCGCCAGATCGACGGCGAGGAACGACAGGAACAGCGTGGTGGCGTCCCGGAACCGCGCGTGCCCCGCTGCCCAGGCTGCGGCAGCCGCGACGAACACGGCCGGACCGAGCCCACCGGGGACGAAGACCGCGACGACGAGCCCGACCGGTGGCAACCCCACCGAGGCCACCCGCAGGACGGTGGCCAGGTCGGCGCCGCGCTCCCCCAACCACCGCCCGGCAGCGTCGGCCCCGGCCACCGCGAGCCCGCCGAGCACCACCCAGGTGAGCGCATCCGCCAGCACCAGCGGAGCGCCGAACCGGGCCGCGGCGATCCCGAGCAGGACGGCGCAGACCATCGCGCCCGCCGTGCGGAGCGAGGGCTGGCGCCACCACCAGGCCCCCGAGAACCCCACGACGAGCCCTCCAGCGAGCAGCGCCTCCGACCGGTGGGCGGGCGCGACGGCGAGCGCAGCCAGCGCCACGAACGCCACCGCTGCCTCGGCCAGGCGCGTCGGCAGCCCGCGTACGTGCGCGACCGCCAGCCAGCCTCCGGCCAGCAGCGCGCCCACCACCAGCAGCGCGGCGACGCCCAGGCCCGGGACCACCACGACCGCCGCCGCGCCGAGGAGCGCGCCCACCGCAGCGGCCAGCGCCACCTCACCCCAGGGCGAAGCCACCGCGGGCGCCAGCGTCGCCGCCAGCACCACCCACTGCGCGACCGACACCCCGACGCCAGCGCCCTGGAACCCGACTGCCACCCCCGCGGCCGCCGCGACCTGCGCCAGCGGGAGCCAGGGTGCACGTGCCGCCACCGACCACCCCGCGAGCGCGAGGGCGCCCGCCGACAACACCGCCGCCGACAGCGGGACCGGTGCGAACGCGAGCGCGGCGACGAGCGCAGGCGTCAGCGTGGCGATCGGCGCCCGGTACCCGTCCGGCACCGGACCCAGCGCGGCGACGGCGACCAGCGCGACCACCGGGGCGAGCGAGGCGCCGTCCCAGACACCGACCCCCACCGCCGCGAGCGACAACAGCGCCGAAGCCGGGAGCGCCACCTGGTATGCGAGGCGATCGGCCAGGTCGTCGTCGCTGGCGGCCCACCGCCGCGCGGCCGCGCCACCCCAGCCGGCCACCAGGGCCACCACGGCGAGCCCCGTGGCACCTCCGTGGTGGACCCCCAGGGCCGCCGCCGCCACGAGCGTGACGACCACCGGCCACGCCAGGTCCGCAGCGAGCGCGGCAGCCACGCCCCACGCAGCGGCCGCCACCGGCGCCGGCCACCACCCCGGAGCCGTCGCGGCCAGCAGCGCGGGCGCCACGCCCAAGGCCACCACCACCGAGCCCACCGACGCAGCGAGCCCCCCGGTCCCCACGGACGTCAGCGCCTCCAGCGCCGACCCCCGCCCGCGGAACGCCACGAACCCCGCGGCGGTGACCGCAGCCAACCCGGTGGCGCCCAGCTCCAACGTGGGCACGAACGGGTGTACGGCGAGGTGGGCCAACCAGCCGAGCTCCAGGGCCAGGCCCACCGCGGTCGCGGCCCTCACGACGCCGCGGGTCTCCTCCGGCGGCGTCCACCCCCGCAGCGACCACGCCACGGCGCCCCACGCGGCGAGGGCGACCGCGTGAGGTCCGAGGGCGACGGGCGCCGGCGCGAACGACGCGAGGAGCAACACCGACGACGTGGAGGCCGCCGCGAGGGCGGAGGCCCGCAGCGCGGGATGGATGGCGCCCTCGCGGTCCACCTGCGCCACGCCGACCCCGGCGAGCGCAGCGCCGAGCGCGACGGCAGCGGACACGAGGCCCCACGAGAGCGGGTCGTCGGCACACCACGGCGCGGCGCCCACGACCACCGCCGCCGCGACCCAGACACAGCCCAGGGCCGCGAGCCCACCGAACCCGGTGAACGCGGCCAGCGCGAACAGCGGAGCCGCAGCGGCGCTCGCGAGCACGACGGCCGCTGGCCCGCCCGCGCCGTGCGTCGCCACCCACCCGCCGAACGCCACGCCCACCAGCACGCTGAGCCCGAACGCCGCCACCCCACCCCAGCGGGGCAACACCCGCTCCGAGCCGAGCGCGACCGCGGCCCCGGCGACGCCACCGGCCACGGCCATCGCGGGCCCGGGTCCGTGCGTGACGCCGAGCCACAACCCCACCGCAGCGGAGGCCCAGGCCGCGAGGACCGCGACGCCGCTGGCCTCGGGCCGAGCATCCAGCCGCGCTTGCGCCACGCCCAGCGCGGCGACCACGCCCGCGAGGAGCGCTGCCGCCAGCTCGCGACCCAGCGCCAGCTCCACGGCGGCGGCGCCGGCCACGACCAGCACCCCCAGCTGCGCAGTACGCCAGGCTGGCGTCGCCAGCCAGCCTTCCGGGGCCAGCCCGGTCTGGGAGCGCGCGATCCCGAGGAAGTTCCAGGGAGCGCGATCCACGCGGGCGAGGACGACGGCGGCGGCGCCGGTGAGCGCGACCGCCACCGTGATCCCGACGACCGGGTCGGCGTGCAGCCCGAGGACCGTCCGGAGCAGGGAGGCGCCCAGCCCGATCGGCAACAGGAGCCCCCACGCGAGGGCCTCGTCGCGGCGCCGGAGCGCCACCCACCCGAACGCGACCGCCACCGCGGCCGACGACGACAACGCAGCGAGCGGTGGGTCCACCAGGCGGGCTGCCACGAGGACATGGACGGTGGCTACGAGCGAGAGCAGCGCCACCACCGAGAGGGTCGCCCCCACCGGCGCGACGGGGTGCCCTTCGGACCCGGCGCGCTGCGTGATCGACCGCCCTGCGACGTCAGCGCCGATCGCCAACGCCGCCCAGCCCCCGGCGACGCCGGCGTACGACCACCCGAGCAGCCAGGCGCCGCTCGCCCAGGTCGCGGCGAGCAGGAGCGCGGCCACCGCCGTGAACGGGATCCCAGGCGCGACCACGACCGCAGCGACAGCCACACCGAACCACAGGAGTCCAGCCACGGCGCCGGTGACGGTGAGGTGGAGCGGAGCCGCGATCGCGAGCGCGGCCGCGCCGGTGAGCACCCACCCGGTCTCCCGCGGGGCGCTCCGCCCGGTGAAGGCCACCGCGGGAGCCGCGAACGCCGCGCAGAAGAACCACCCGGCCGCTCCGCTGTCGCCCGTGACGCCCATCGCGCCGAGCGCGGCAGCGGGCACGAACAACCAGCCCACCGCGCGGAGCACGGGCAGGAACGGCTCCTGGTGCCGCCAGGCCAGCAGCGACACGAGCGCGAGCCCGAGCAGGCCGCCGACAAAGCCCGCGACCGGGCCTCCGAGGGTGGAGACCACCAGCCCCAGCATCGACGTGGTCGCCAACGCAGCGCCGAGGACCGGCAACGGCCGGGCGAACGCAGGGGCGTCCAGACCCTTCCACCGGGTGCGCGCAGCGTCGACCCACAGGGCGACGGCGCCGGCGAACGGCGCCACCACGAAGCCCACGGCCGGACCCGTCGTGGGGAACGCGGCCAGCAACACGCCACCGAGGGCGAGGGACGCCGCCCCGACGACCGGCCACCCCCGCTCCGGTTTGCGCTCGAGGAGGGCGGCTCGCACCGCGGCGCCGAACCCGAGGAGCCCCAGGACCACCATCGGCCACGCGAGCGCCGGCACCAGCCACGCCACCGCCGGGAGCAGGGCCGAGATCGCCCACGACCACGCGGGGAAGGCAGCCAGGTCGGCGCGCCTCGCCAGCCACGCGACGAACCACGCCGAGCCGAACACCAGCGGCACGGCCGCGGCACCCGCCACCGTCGCGCCCTCGACCGTGACGGCGACCGCCCCGACGAGCGACAGCGCGAGCCCCACCGCGGCCAGGCCCCGACCCACCAGCAACCCGCGCCCGACCAGCGCCGCGCCACCCCTGGCGAGCGCCGCCGCCACGGCTGTGACCGCGCCCACCTCCACGACGACCCGCAGGAGGGCGGGGAGCGCGCTCCACACGGTGCCCACCAGGAAGACGGCGCCGGCCACGAGGAGGAACCCGCCGATCCACCAGCCCAGGTTCTCGAGCACCACCGCCGGCAGCGAGTCGGTCGGAACCGCGGCGGTCTGCGGGTGGGCCGGGGTTGGGACCACGAACCGGAGGGGCCGGACCACGTCGACCACCGCCACCCGCACCGGAGCCGCGACGGGGGGCTCCGGCTCCACGGCCTTCACGGCTGCGGCCTCCCACTGGCTGATCAGCTGCAGCTGCACCCGCACCCGCCGCGCGAGCCGCCTCCGCATCTCGTGTGGGGCCACGTCCCCGGCCCGCCAGCGGACGTCGCCGAACGCGATCTCGTCGGGCACGCGCTGCGGGGGAGCGCCACACTCCTCACACACGAGGGCCGTGGTGTGGGCGCCACAGCTGCGACACTGCTCATCCACGGGCCACCTCGCCGCGCCACAGCTCCACGCCGCCGTCCCACCGGTGCCGCAGCACCTCCACCCCAGGGCGGAGGGCCCGGAACCAGTCCCCGGTCACCTCGAGGTGGCGCGCGGTGCCGTCCGGCAGGCCACGCACCACGTCCTCGAGGCCCTCGGGGCGTTCGAACAGGCGGACGCGGGTCTTCACCTCCGTGCGCCCCTCCACCAGGTCCGCGAACCCGTCCGCGACCGCGTTCGCCAGCGTGGCGCCGTCGTGCACGAGCAGGTCGCGAAGATCGGCGAACGCACCTTTCCGACGCAGCGCGACGCCGAGGTCGGCGGCGTAGGTGGGGTCGTCGGCGCCCGAAGGCAGCAGCTCGGCGCGCACCCCGCGCACCACCAGGCGGAGCGGCGGCACCCGGCCGCGCGACCGCAGGGCGAACCGCGCCGACACCGAGGCTGCGAGGCCGGGCGCCTGCAGCGACACGTGCGCGGTGCCCCCCAGCAACCCGTCCGCCCAGGGCGGTGGAACGGCGTGCAGCTCCTCGCCCGGGGGGGCCTCCGCCAGGGTCTCGAACACGTCCGCGCCTCCCTCCCCAGCGGTGACGCGCGCGGCGGGATCCAGGGACTTCACCGTGCGGTGGAGGCGGGCGAGCACGGCCCCGGAGGACACCAGCGACTCGGTGACGGGCGGGCGGAGCGACCCCTCGAGCAAGAAGTTCGCGAGGGCGTCGAGCCAGGGGGACCCGGGCCCCTCCGAGACCCGGGAGCGAAGCGGCACCGCGACCAACGCCTCGACCAGCATCCAGCCTCCGGTCGAAGCGTACCGGTCGGGGATGAACGGCGATGACGTTCCGTGTGAATCCGGCGGTCGTCACCCGGTGGCGGACAGCCGGACCGACACGGGCGCGCCGTCGCGGGTGAGATCGATCTGCACCGGAGCGCCGTCCGAGAGCGCTTCCTTCACGTCGGCGGGGGCGCGACAGGGGGTTCCGTCGACGCTGCGCACCACGTCGCCGGTGCGGATGCCGGCCACCTCGGCCCGCGAGCCTTCGCGCACCGCGACCACCTGGCCACCCGTGCCCGCCAGCGGGACCAGCGTCATGCCGCCCACGACCACCGGCTCCTGCTCCCAGTCCGCCAACATCACGTCCACGATGTCGACCGCGCCATCGCGCAACAACCGGACCGAGACCTGCTCGCCCCCGGCCAGGTGGTCCAGCGCGCCGTGCAGGTCGGACGGAACCCGGACCGCAACGCCGTCGAAGGCGGTCAGCTGGTCGCCCCGCCGCAGGCCCGCGCGATCGGCCGGCGAGCTCGGGATCACCGAGTCCACCACCACGCCGCCCGCGGGGTCCGCCACCACCCGCAGGCCCAGGAACGCGCGGCTCACCCGGGCGCCCGTCCGCAGCACCGGCAACGAGCGGGTGAGGATCTCCACGGGGATCGCGAAGGCGATGGCCTGCCCCTGCGCGTGGGTCCCGGAGAGCACGCCCACGACCTTGCCGTCGGCGTCCACGATCGGGCCGCCGCTGTTGCCGGGGTTCAGCGGCACGGACAGCTGCAGGAAGTCCACGCGCGGGGTGTCGGCCTGGTCGTCGCCGATGCGCCGGCCGCGACCTGCCAGGACCCCGACCGCGAGGGAGTGCGCCAGGCCGTACGGGTTCCCGATCGCGATGACCGTGCGGCCGACAGCGAGATCGTCCGAGGTGCCCAGCGTGAGTGGGCGCGCCCCCAGCCCGTCGACGCGGACCAGCGCCAGGTCGGTGCGGGCGTCGGTGCCGAGGAGGGTCCCCGGCAGCTCGCGCCCCGTCACGTCGCGGACCACCACCGCGCCGCCGCCGACCAGGTGGCGAGCGGTGACGATCTCGTCGGGGGCAACCGCGAAGCCAGAGCCGAAGCCGGCGACGGGCCCCGACACCGTGACGCTCACCACCCCCGGCGCCACCTGCTGGAACACGCGGTCGTAGGAGGGCCACGCGGGCTCGGCGCGCGTCCACGCCACGCCGAGGAGGGCCCCGGAGAGGACGAGCGCCAGCGCTGCCGCAGCGAGCAGCCATGGGGTCAGCCGGGCCACGCGCGCATGCTACCCCGGACGGGCCGGTGCGGACCGGGTCAACGCGCGACGGGCAGACTGGGATACGCTCTCCGTGATGCAATCCGACTCCGACCTCCCGGTGGCCTTCGGGAAGTACGAGCTCCTCGAGCGCATCGCCACCGGCGGCATGGCGGAGGTCTTCCTCGCGCGGAGTTTCGGTGTCGCCGGCTTCGAGAAGCGCCTCGTCCTCAAGCGCCTGCGGCCGGAGCTCGCCGAAGACCCGCGGTTCGTGTCGATGTTCATCGCCGAGGCGAAGCTCGGGGTGCACCTCAACCACCCGAACATCGTCCAGGTGTACGAGCTCGGGCGCGTGGGGAGCACGCACTACATCGCCATGGAACACCTCCACGGGAGGGACCTCACGCGCCTCCTGCGCACGCTGCGGGCGCGCGGCGAACGGGTTCCGCCGGGCCTCGCCGTCGCGATCATGGCGCAGGTCTGTCGCGGGTTGGCGTACGCCCACGGGCGCACCTCCACGGACGGCGCCGCGCTCGGGCTCGTGCACCGGGACGTCTCGCCGCACAACGTCATCGTGACCTTCGCGGGCGAGGTCAAGCTCGTGGACTTCGGCATCGCCAGGCTCATGCACGCCGTGGTCCCGGAGGGGGAGCGAAAGCCGGGCCCCGGTGCTGGGAAGTACGCGTACATGAGCCCCGAACAGGTGGATGGCGGCGAGTCCGATCACCGCTCCGACCTGTACTCGACCGGCATCGTGTTGTGGGAGCTGCTCGTCGGGCGCCGCCTGTACCAGGATCCCGATCCGGCCGAGAAGCTCCGCCGCGTGAAGGAGGCGGTGATCCCGTCACCCGCATCGCTCGGCGTGCCGTGTGACGACGCCCTGTGGCAGATCCTCCGCAAGGTCCTCGCCCGCGATCCGGGGGAACGCCACCAGTCGGCCACCCACCTCGAGGACGACCTGCGGGGCTGGCTGTTCGAGCACCGCGAGCGGGTGGGCCGGCCAGAGATCGCCGAGCTCTTGCGCCGCGAGTTCCCCGACGACGCGGCCCGGTCCGAAGAGGGCGTCCGGCTCGATGCCCTCGTGGCCGACGTGGCGCGACTGGACCCCGTCGACGCCACGCCGTCCGACACGCCCTCCACCCGGGGCCGCGCGTTGCCGGGACACCTCGTCTCCCCCGCGGGCGAGGTCCGCCCCGTCGTGGCGGTGATGATCGACATCGACGGCCTCACCGAGCTGTCCGCCCGGGTGGATCCGGAGCGGCTGGTGGCGCGGAAGTTCGGTCTGCTCCGCGCCATCCGGCGGATCGTCGACCGCCACGGCGGGCACCTGCAGCGCACGGTGGACGACCACGTCACGGTGTTGTTCGGAGTCCCGCGCACCCGCCCCGACGACGTCGAGCACGCGGTCGAGTTCGCCCTCGATCTCCAGCACAACGTGGACTCGCTCCGCCGCGAGGGCATGAACATCCAGCTCGCCATCGGTGTACACAGCGGCGAGGTGACGGTGAGCCGCGGTGGCCGCCGCGTCCGATACGTCGCCCGCGCCGACACCACGCGCCTCGCCCGCCGCCTGTCCGCCGTGGCCGACCACGGTCAAATCCTGTTGTCCGAGCGCATCTTCGCGTCGGTGGAGGGGAGCTACCGGGTCCGTCCGGGCCCGGGCGTGTCGAGCCGGAGCGGTCGCCCCGACACGCGCTCGTTCCTGTTGCAGGGCCGTGCGCGCACGCTCCGCGGGGGCGGGGTCGGGACCTGGATGCGCCGCGATCGAGAGCTCGACGTCCTGCGCCTCGGCCTCGCAGGCCTCGCGAGCGGCCGCGGGGCCACGCTGCGCCTGTCGGGCGAGGTGGGGACGGGCAAGTCCAGGTTCATTCGGGAGATCCGCGAGCTCTCCGTCCGGCGTGGCACCGCGTTCTACGGCGTCCGGTGCACGGCGTTCGGCACCGAGCGCGCCCTCGAGCCGCTGCGCGATCTCCTCTGCCAGGTGCTGGGCGTCGACGCCGAGGCCGCGCCCGCCGAGCTGCTGGTCGCGGTGGACCGGCTGCAGCAGGTCGGGCTCGGGCCGCGCGATCTGGAGGTCATCTCCAAGCTCTTCGGCGGGGGTGGGGCGATCCGGGTCGAGGAGAGCGAGGTGTGGCAGGCGGCGGCCGCGGTGCTGCGGGGACTCGCGACCGACCGGCCCATGCTGGTGGCGTTCGACGACGTTCACAACCTCACCGAGGCCCACTGCCGCGAGCTCGTCACGCTGGTGAACAGCCTCGCCGACATGCCCGTACTGTTCCTCCTCGCCCACCACGCCGCGCTCCGGTTGCCCGGCGTCGGGCAGGAGCTCCTGCTCCACAACTTCGAGCCCGCCCGGCTCGATCGCGTGGTCGAGAGCTGGCTCGGGGTGTCGAAGGTGGACCCGGCCCTGGTGGAGCTCCTGGCGCGCACGTGCGAGGGAAACCCAAGGTACGTCGAGGAGATGTTGAAGATCCTCGTGGAGCGTGGACAGCTGCAGGTGTCGAAGGGCGCGGCGACCCTCTCGGGCGAGTTGACCACCCCCCTCCCCCACTCGCTGCAGGCGCTCATCACCGCGCGCATCGACGCCCTCGACCCCACCAGCCGGGGGCTCTTGCAGCTCGCGGCCGTGATCGGGCCCACGTTCTCCCGGTCGGTCCTCGCGGAGGCAGCGGGGCTGCCCGACCCGACGCCCCTCCTCCTCGACCTCTCGAACCACGGCCTCCTGGCCCGCGACCCCGGCCCCGCAGAGGAGTGGACCTTCACGTCCGACCTCGTGCAGGAGGCAGCGCTCCGCGGGATCCTCGGCGTGCAGCGGCGCGACTACCACCGGCTCGTCTCCCGCGCGTACGAGCTCGTGTTCGCCGAGCGCCTGGACCCCTACCTCGAGACGTTGACCGCGCACTGCGCCGAAGGTGGCCGACCCCTCGACGCCGCCCGGTACGCCCACCGCGCGGGGCAGCAGCTCGAGCAGGAGCACTTCTTCGACCGGGCGCGTCGCGCCTACCGCCTGGGGCTCGAGCAGGTGCGCCTGGCGACCGGGCCGGACGGGTACGACGCGCGCGTCCAGGGCGAGGCGATGCTCGAGTACCGCCTGGGCAGCGTGGAGCTGCTCCTCGGCAACGCCCGGGACGGCCACCATCACCTGCGGCTCGCGCTGGACATCTCGTCGGATGCAGGCCTCCCGTGGATCGAGGCCCGCGTCCACACCGCGCTGGGGCGGTCGTTCCTGCAGGAGGGCCGCCCGGCGCTGGCCCAGGCCCACGTGGGGCAGGCGCTCGACCTGCTCCGCCGCGACCCCGATCCCGCCGTGGAGCGCGAGGCGGTGGAGACAGCCGCCCTCGTCTCGTTCGAGGCCGGGAACAACGACGAAGCCGAGCGGCTGTGGCACCGGGCGATGACCCTCGCGGTGGACGAGCCTGCAGCGGTGGCGCGGTGCCGGATCGGCCTCGCCAACCGGTACCTGCGCATGGGGGACGGCGACCGCGCCCTGCAGACGCTCGAGGTCGCGCTGGCGACCGCGCGCACCGCAGGGGACAGGATCCTCGAGGGCCGGGTCCTCAACAACATCGGCCTCGTCCACGCCTGGGCCCGACGGACCGACGACGCCCTGCGCTGCTACCGCCAGGCGCTCGAGCTGCGGGAGGGGCTCGGGTACACGCGCGGCGTGGTGGTGAACCACCACAACATCGGCGACGTGTGGTTCCAGGCCAACGACTTCGTCCGGGCGCGGCTGGCGTTCCAGCGCAGCCGGGAGCTCGCCGCCTCGATCGGGTGGGCGCGCGGCGTCGCCCTCAACGACGTGTTTCTGGCCTACCTCGATCAACGTGGCCAGGAGCCGATCCTCGAGGCGACCGCGCGCGCCGTGGAGCTGGGGGACGTGGAGATCGCCGTGACCGGGTGGTGGCTGGCGGGGCGGCTCGCGCTCGAAGCGGGCTCCGCCCAGGACGCGCGCCCTCCGTTGCTACGGGCGCTGGAAGCAGCCACCCGCCTGGGCCTCTCACCGATGATCGAGCTCGTGCAGGGCACGCTCGCCGCGATCGCTCCACCCGGCGTGGACCCGGAGCTCGTGGCGCCGTGAGCGAGTCGATCCGCCACGGGTGAGGGACTGCCGATGCCCGGGCCCGGGCCGGCACCCACCGGTCCGGGGTTAGCTGCCCCGATGCGCCTCACCCTCCTGCAGCTGCCCGTGCCGCCGCCCGCTGCGTACGCGGCCACCGGCAACGTCCCCCTCGCCGCCGGCTGCCTCGCGGTGGCCGCGCGCGACGTCGAGGGCCTCACCGTCGAGGTCGTCCCGCCGTCGCTCACCGATCGCGCCGGCGACACCCAGCTCGCCGAACACGTCGCAGCCGGGGCGCCCGCGTTCCTGGGGTTGTCGCTCTACCTGTGGAACGTCGAGCGCAGCCTGCACGTCGCGCGTGAGGTCAAGCGCCGTTCCCCGGGCACCACGGTGCTCGTGGGCGGCCCCGAGGTCGGCCCCGACAACCCCTGGGTGCTCGAACACGACGCCGTGGACATCGCGGTCACCGGGGAGGCCGAGCCCGTGTTCGCCGAGGTGATGCGCCGCCTCGTCGCGGGCGAGGACCCCGCGGGGCTCCCCGGGGTGGCCGTGCGCGGTGGCGCGTTCACCCCCGCGGCAGGGGCCTCGTTCCCGCTCACGGCGTACCCCTCGCCGTACCTCGCGGGCACGGTGCCGGTGGATCCAGCCCGTTCGACCTACGTGGAGTCCGTCCGGGGGTGCCGCTCCCACTGCACGTACTGCTTCTACCCCAAGAGCTCGAGCGTGCTCCGCACCCTCGACGTGGACGCGACCGCCTCGCTCGTCGCCGCCGTCCGCGACCGGGGGGCCCGGTTCGTCACGTTCCTCGACCCCACGTTCAACCACCGGCCGCAGTTCGAGGCGCTCGTCGAGGCGCTGGCCCAGGAGAACGCCGAGCGGCGGCTGTCGTTCTTCGCCGAGGTGCGCAGCGAGGGGCTCACCGCGAACCACGCGAAGGCCCTGGCCCGCGCCGGCTTCGACAAGCTCGAGCTCGGGCTCCAGTCGGTGAACCGGGCCACGCTCGCCCGCGTGAAGCGGCACGGGGACCCGAACAAGGTCGCGACCGCCGCGAAGATGCTGAAGGACGAGGGCATCGACCTCTTGATCGACCTCATCGTGGGGTTGCCGGGCGACACGGAGGACGACGTGGCCCGCGGCGTCGACTTCCTCCTGGAGCACGGCCTCGGCGAACACGCCCAGGTGTTCCTGCTCTCGCTCCTCCCGGGGACGGAGATGCGGCGCACCGCCGAGGCCGACGGCGTCGTCTTCTCGCCGCGCCCGCCGTACAAGGTGCTCCGGACCGCCACCATGGACGCGGATGCCCTGTTGCGTGCGCTGCTGTCGGCCGAGGAGGCCCTGGGGCGCAGGGTCGACGAGTGGGCGCGGCCCCACCTCGTCACCCCCGGCGGCGACGACGGGTTCGTGGTGGACGTCGACGCGCCGGAAGCGCCCTCGCGCCCCGGAGCCCGCCACCAGGCGCTGTGGCTCACGGGCGCGGACCTGGCGGCGCGGCCCGCTGTCGTCCTGGAGGCGCTCGACACCCGCCTGCGCGTCGACCCCTACGCCACCCTGGACGTGGTGCTGGCGCCCCGGGTGGCCCCGTCGGACCGCGTGCTCGACGCGGTGTGGGGGCGCCTGATCGCGGCGCCGGGCCACTACCTGTCGCGGGCGCTGGCCCACCGCGGCGAGAACCTCGGCCGCAGGCTCGTCGCCGTGGACCAGGGTTGGCCGGCCGCCGACGTGGCCCGCCTGTCGTCGCGGCTGCCGGTGTTCCGCGACCAGGGCGTGGCCCAGGCCCGGGAGGACGCCGAGCACCTCGGCGGGACGCGGCCCGGCGCCCGGATCGTGGGCCCAGCGACGGAGGCGGACTTCGCCGCGTTGGACGCTGCCGACCCGGAGACGGTGGTGTTCGCTGACCCACACCTCGAGGCGCGCTGGCAGGCCACGCGCCTGGGCTACGGCGAGTAGCGAGCTGCTCCTCCTCGGGCGACTGTCAGTCGAGGAGCTCGGGGCGCTGGGCCGGGCGCCACCCCGCCAGGACCCGCCGGCTGGTGGGGCAGTGCACACACTCCGGGTCCTCGCACAGGAGCGCCGTGGGCTGGGCCACGAGCACCTCGGCCGCGACGCGCACCACGTCCCGCGCGCGCATCAACATCGCGATGGCGTTGCCCAGGCGCCCGTGGCGGACGGCGCCGTCCTGCTCGAGGTGGGGGCCCAGCGCCGTGAACCCGTCCGAGCACTTCGTCGTCTTCCCGATCGGGCGCCAGATCCGGTTTCCCGCTTCGTCGCGCGCCGGGTACCGGTCGGGGAGCTCGCGCAGGTGCGGCATGTCGAGCACGGACTCGGCGAGGTGGATGCTCGTGTTCGTGTCGTGATCGGTGCCCAGGAGCAGGACCCGCGCGTCCCGGCGCCACGCCCGGCCGAGCGGGCTGTCGACCCCTTCCGGATCGTCGAGCGAGTGCGCGTCCAGGAGCTCGTCGGCGGCCGGACCGAGCGCGGCCCACGAGGTCACGGGGTGCAGGCTGCGCTTCGCGCCCGGGGTCTTCCACACTGCGCGCGCGATGGCCCCCATCTTGTGGGGCTCGGACGTGGCGGCGTCGTAGTCGCGCATCTCGGCGAGCAGCCGCTCGCGCTCGGCCGGAGGTGGCGGCACGGGCCACGTGTAGGGGTCGACGAGGTCGTTCGTGAACGTCGGCACGAGCACGGTGCCTGCTGGTCCGACCGCAGCGACCAGCGCGGCCACCACGGTGGGCGGCCCCCCGTCCACGGCCCCGAGGGCGCGGTACCCCGAGTGAACCACCAGGATCCCACCGCGAGGGATGCCGAGGCCGGTGAGGTCACGGAGGAGCGACAGCTCGGTGTGCATGGACGCCCCCCTAACCGCGCACCCCGAGCGGGCCCGCCCGGCATCAGGGCAAGGACAGCGGCGCCACCGGGGTCCCCGGGAGGGTCCGATACTTTTCGAACAGCGCCGTCTGGCGCGATCGCAGCGACACCTCCCGCCCGCCCACGAACACGTGCTCGGCGCGGGTCGACAGCTCGAGGGGATCGGCCGTCCAGACCACCAGGTCCGCCGCGGATCCCACCAGGATCGAGCCCCGACCCGCCTGGCCGAACACCCGGGCCGGGACCGCGGTGATCGAGCGGAGCGCGGCCTCGTGGTCCATCCCTCCCCGGACCGCGTTGCCGGCGACCTGCCGCAGCGTACGCGCGTTGTGGGTCGAGTGGGTCGACAGGATCACCTCTACGCCCGCGGCAGCGAGCAGGGCGGCGTTGTCGGGCCGAGCCGCGAGCTGATCGAACCCGCCAGCGCCGTACAGGAGCGGGTCCACCACCACCGGCACCCTGGCCGCTGCGAGGGCTGGAGCCACGCGCCACCCTTCGGCGGCGCCGTCGATCACGAGGTCGATCTGCTCGGTCGCCTTCCAGCGCAGCAGCGCCTCGATCTGCCACGCGGACTGGGCGCCCAACACGAGCGGGAGCTCGCGGCGCACCACGCGGCCCAGCACCTCGAGGTCGGCCCGGGAGGCGCCGTGTGCGTATGGCCGGCCCTGGTCGAAGGCCGCGGGGTTGCGGGCGTGGTTCCTGGCGTCGTCGAGCAGGCCCGACCACACCGCCAACCCCTCCCCCCAGGCGCCCGTGGGGATGCCGCCGACCACGGCCACGTCGCGGTCGACCACCGCGTCGGCCTGCGTGTCGCCCGCGAGCACGACGAACCCGGCCACCCCGGCGACGGTGCCGCCACCGGGGAACACCACGGCGCTCGTCAGGCCCTGGATCCGCTGGACCGGGATCGCGGCGGACGTGGGGTCGTACCCGTCCGTGACGACCAGCGTCGCGCGGATCGGGTCGTCCCCGAGCTCCGCGTCGTCTTCGTGGGTGGCCGACTCGAGGTCGATGCCGATCACGCCGAGCTGCGTCGGGGCGGCGACGAACCCGGCGGTGACGTGCCGTTTCGACCCGTCGACGACCGCGCATGGCGAGCCGTTCCACGTGCCCGCGCGGGCGAGGCCCGGCAGCTTCGGTCCCACGGCCACGATCCGCCCGTCCACCCAGACCACGTCGGCCACGGCCACCGACCCGGGCAGGTGCACCTCGGCGCCCGCCACCGCCCCACAGTCCGCGAACGCGGACACTGCCCACCACCACGGCATCATGGCGTCTCCTCGCGCGGGGAGGTGCCCTGCGGGGCCACGAACGATTGGCCCGTCAACACGTCGCTCCAGATCTGGGGTCGCTCCGAGTCCCACCGGAGCGCGCCGTCCACGAACACGAGGTCGGCGCGGGAGTAGACGCTGAACGGGTGCCCGCTCCACACCACCACGTCGCCGCGTTTCCCGGGCTCCAGGGACCCCGTCTCGCCGTCGATGCCGAGGACCCACGCGGGGTTCAGCGTGATCCACCGCAGGGCGTCCTCCTCGGTGACCTTCACCCCCGACGCCAGGCCCGCCTGGTACGCCTTGGCGGCCTCCTGGTTCAAACGCTGGATGCCGATCGACGAGTCCGAGTGCACCACGGCGCGGACCCCGGCTTCGGTGAGCAGCGCAGCGCCCTCGGGGATGGCGTCGTACGCCTCCACCTTGAAGCCCCACCAGTCCGCCCACACGCTCGCGGCCACCCCGCGCTCGGCCAACACGTCGCGGATCTTGTAGCTGTCGGTGGCGTGGTGGAACGAGCGCACCTGGAACCCGAACTCGTCGGCCAGCTGCAGGAACGACAACATGTCGTCGGCCCGGTAGCAGTGGACCTGGGGCAGGAGCTCCCCGGTGAGGACGCCGGCGAGCGTGTCCTGGTCGAGATCGCGGTCCGGGGCCTTCGGCTCCTCCGGGGCGGCCTCCCCCCGCTTGCGTCGGGCGCCCTCGGCGCTGCTGTCCCGCCACTCCCCGAGCTGGCGGTCGTAGTCGTCCCAGGCGCGCAGGTAGGCCTGGGCGCTGAGGAAGGCCTCCCGCTGGCCGCGCAGGTTGCCCATCCGGGTCGACGGGGCGCCGCCCTTGCCGCCGTACACCCGCTTCGGGTTCTCGCCACACGCCATCTTCACGGTCTCGGGCGCGCCCCCGAACCGCATCACCCGCCCGCCGCGGCCCGGAACGCTGCGCACCACCACGCCCCGCCCGCCCACCAGGTTCGCCGAGCCCGGCAGGATCTGCATCGTGGCCACCCCACCGGCGATGGCGCGCTCGAAGCCAGGGTCCTGGGGGAAGATCGAGTGTTCGGCCCACACGCCCGGCGTGGTGGGCGCCGTGGCTTCGTTCCCGTCGTCGTGGGCGCCCGCCGAAGGGGACGGGTACACGCCGAGGTGGGAGTGGGTGTCGATGATCGCGGGGGTGACGAACCGCCCTGCGAGGTCGACGCGCCGCGCCCCGGCGACCTCGGGGGGAGCGCCGCTACCGACGGCCAGGACCCGGCCGTCCTGCAGCACCACGTACCCGTCCTTCCAGGTCGCGCCCGACGCCGTCATGACCGTGCCACCGAACAGGACCACCGGCGGAGCCTGGGCGTCGGACGCGGGCTCGACGGGGACGAGGCCCCGCTCCTCCAACTCCGCGCGCGTCGACCCACCTGCCCAGGCAGCCCCCACCAGCAGCCACATCCGTCCTCCGCGCCTCGCACACGCTATCCTGTCCACCGGAGGTCGCTTGCGTGGCGTGCCGTACTGGTTGCTCGTGCTGGGTCTCGTCGGTTGCGTGAAGCGGGGCGACGCCGTCGTGGACGCGGGTCCACCCAAGGGGCATCCGGATCTGCAGTGCCCTCCAGGTGCGCTGCCCGAAGGCTACGGCCCCCCGACCGGGACCAGCGTGTGGTGCGTGTTGGCGCTGCCCGACGGCCGGCGGGTCAAGGAGGGGCCGACGATCGAGTGGCACGCGAACGGGGCCCGGTCGCTCGACGGGAGGTTCGCCCAGGACCAGCGGGTGGGCGAGTGGGTCACCTTCCACCCCACGGGCACGCCGGAGACCCGCGGCGGCTACACCGCCAACCGCAAGGAAGGCGTGTGGACCACCTGGGCGGCCACCGGCGAGAAGATCGCGGAGGGTCCCTTCGTGAACGGCGTGGAGCACGGCGGCTGGACCTTCTGGAACACGGACACCCTGACCCGCATCGAGGGCAGCTTCGTGCTCGGCGCCAAGGACGGGCGGTGGTTGGACTACTCCCCCGAGGGCAAGCCCACCCGCGAGCGGATCTTCCGGGAAGGCCGGCTCATCACGCAGCGCGAGCTCTGACGGGGCCGTGGCGCCCCCCCTCGAGCACCACCACTGGGGTGGCCGGGTGGTGGTCCGCCGCCCGGATACGGGCCGCTGGACCTCGTTCCCGCTCGACAGCTGGGAGCGCCACACCCGCGGAGAGGAGACCGGCGTCGCCCTGGCGCTGGCACGCACCGGGCTGACGGGGACCGAGCCCCTCGGCGACCTGGTGCCCTGCCGCCTCCGCTCGGTGCTCACCCTCCCCGAGCGCCCCGCGTTCTGGGCGCCGGACCCGCTGCGCCCGACCCCGGGCGGCCACGCCTGGCGCGCGCTGCCCGCTGCACCCGACGAGCTCGCGTTGTGGGCTGCGTGCAACGACGTACGGACGTTGGACCAGGCAGCGCGCCTCGCTGGCCTGAGCGCGGCCCGTGCCCTCGAGGTGGCGGCCCGGTGGACCCGGCTCGAGCACCAGCTCGCGACGCTGCGGAGCACCCGCCCCTCCCCCCACGATCCGTCCCTCTGGCTGCCTGCCGGCCCGCCCCGACCCGCCCACGTCCGGTCCGCGGACCAGGCCGGCAGCGATGGTCGCACCACCCTCGAGGCCTGGCACCACGAGGTCCGGGACGGGTCCACGCACTTCGATCGCGTCGAGACCACCGTCGCCCACGCGCTCGCGAGGCCCCACCCGGTCCTCGGCGGCCAGCCCTACGGCGCCCGGCTCCGGCGAAGGCTCCGAGAACGCGGCCTGCCCGTGGACGGCCCCGTGGTGGAGGTGGGCTGCGGTGACGGAGAGCTCGCGCGCGACTGGGCCCCCGAGGCGCCGTGGCTGCGCGTGGACTTGTCACCGGCGCTGCTGGCGACCCAGGGGCGGGCCGCCCCCCACACGTCGGGGGTCCTCGCCGACGGGACCCGCCTGCCTCTCCGGGACCGCTCGGTCGGGTTCCTGTTGTCGAACGAGGTCCTCGCCGACCTCACCGCCGTCCCGTCCGACCACCCGGATCCACAGGTGGACACGCTGCTGGCGGGCGCGCGCTGCGAGCCGAGCCCGCCCGGCTCCTGGCACAACCTCGGCGCCATGCAGCTCGTGGTGGAGGTCGCCCGCGTGCTCGCGCCGGGCGGCGCAGCCGTGCTGACGGAGTTCGGCAGTCCGGACGAGACCCCCACCGAGACGGTGCAGCTCGATCACCCCGAGGTCTCGATCCGGTTCGACCACCTGGTGGGCGTGGCGCGCGCACACGGGCTCGTGGCCACGCTGAGCCGCCTCGACGATCTCCTGGGCGCCGACCTCTCCGCCCGACACCTCACCCGCCCCCACTGGGAGGGGGTGCGGGCGCTGTGGGCCTCGCGGGGCGTGCTGGTCCCCGCCCGGGCGTGGTGCGCAGCCGACGTGCCCCTCCCGGAGCCCGTGGAGGGCCTCGTGGACGAGGTCGTGACCCGGCCCGGGCCGGGCCCGCTGCTCACGCGCTTCTGGGCGCTCGAGCTCCGACGGGGCGCCGCCGCCGGGTGAGCGCGGCCGCGAACCACACGCCGAGCCCCGCAACTGGGGTCGCTCCACCGACCACACACCCACCCGTCGGGGGGAGGAGCTCGCCGCCGCCGCGCAGGCCGAGGGTGTCGCAGGCGTCGCCGTAGAGGTCGCCGTCGGCGTTGGCCTGGTCCTTGTTCACGAGGTCCGGGCAGTTGTCGCACTCGTCGCCGATGCCGTCGCCGTCGTTGTCGAGGTTGTCCCGGCTCGGGACCCCGGGACAGAAGTCGCACAGGTCGCCGATGCCGTCGCCGTCGATGTCCTCCTGGCGCTCGTTCTGGCGCGTGGGGCACACGTCGCACACGTCGCCGATGCCGTCGGCGTCGGCGTCGCGCAGCGTCTCGTCGGCGGCCTCCGGGCAGTTGTCGCACACGTCGCCCACGCCATCGAGGTCGGCGTCGGACTGGTCCGGGTTCCCGAACGAGGGGCAGTTGTCGCAGGCGTCGCCGGCGTCGTCGCGATCGGCGTCCGACTGGTCCACGTTGCGCGTGAGGGGGCACACGTCGCATGCGTCCCCGAACCCGTCCCCGTCGCGGTCGGTCGTGTCCGCCGACTCGAGGTCGGGGCAGTTGTCGCAGACGTTGCCCACGCCGTCGACATCGTCGTCCGTCTGGTCGGGGTTGAACTCGCCCGGACAGTTGTCGCAGGCGTCGCCGAGCCCGTCCTCGTCGGCGTCCAGCTGGTCCGGGTTGGGGACGGTCTGGCAGTTGTCGCACACGTCGCCGACGAAGTCGTAGTCGGCATCGGGCTGCGTCTCCGTGCCGGGCCCGTAGGCCGAGGGGTTCGGGATCACGGGGCAGTTGTCGCACACGTCGCCGTCGCCGTCGCCGTCGGTGTCGTACTGGTCGGGGTTCGGCCGCAGGATGCAGTTGTCGCAGAAGTCGCCGAAGCAATCGCCGTCGAGGTTGCTCTGCGCGCTGTCCCCGTCGACGTACGGGCAGGAGTCACACAGGTCGCCGACGTTGTCGGGCTGCATGAAGAACGGGCCTTCGCAATCCCAGTCGTACTGGTTCGGGTTGAACACGTTCTCGCAGTCGTCGCACTCGAGCGTCCGCGTCGCGAACGGGTTCTGCGCGCCCGGCAGGATGATCTCGACGGTGCCGAACCCGAGGAGGTCGCGGTCCACGTCGTACGCGTCCGTCGGGAACTCGCACTCGAAGCTCGAGAAGTCGAAATAGAAGTCGTTGTTGTCGTACGGCAGGCCCGTGAGCGGGTCGAGCACGTTCTGGCACTCGGTGCTCGAGTTGTCGATCAGGGGCTCGTCATCGAGATCGATGCCGTTGCAGTTGAGGTCCTGCCGGGTGTCGTCGTTCTCGCAGTTGATGTCGCGCGTGAAGCCCACCGACCACAACAGCGCGTTGCCGAGGAGCTTGCCGCCGTCCGTCGCTGCGTCCCACGACATGGGGTCCACGAGCGTGTTGGGCGGGTACAGGTTCACGGCGGCGACGCGGCCGTGCCCGGGGATCGGCGGCTCGAGCGTGACCAGCAGCGGCACCGCCGGGAACACGAGCGGTGGGTTCCAGTACGCGACGATGTCGGCGGCCGCGCGGGCGCGCAGCCCGCTGACGCGGTAGCTCGCGGTGCCCCCGTCGAAGACGTTGACGCCGTACACACCGAGGTGGCCGACCGTCGGCCCGGGAACCCACTGGTCCGCGGGATCCGGGATGTAGAAGCCGAGGTTCCCGCCGGGCTGCGACGGGGTCCCGTAGGCCTCGAACGGGGACATCCCCTGCAGCAGGAAGCGCCCCTCGAGGCCGGAGCCGGTAGCGAAGGTGTTCCCCGCGAGGACCACGCCCCCGCCCTGCTCGACCCAGCTCGCCACGAGGTCACCGGTCGCGACCGGGTCGGGCAGCGGATCCTCGTTGTACACGAGGAGGGCGTCGTAGCTCGCGAGGTCCGGCAGGGTGGGGAGCCCGACCGTGAGGTCGAACACGTCCACGCGCGCGATCTCCATGGCGAGCCGCGACCCTTCCGCGGCGGGGCCCAGACCGCGACCCGCGCACATCAGCGAGTCGCGCACGTTGTCGTGGTGGGCTGGAGACGGAGCGCGGCCCAGGAGGGCCACGCGGTACCCCTGTTGCGCCGCAGCGGGCGACACCAGGAGTGCCAGGAACGACAGGCTCATCCCTGCTTCCTACGCCGGAGCCCGGCCAGCGCCACGAGCGCCAGGAGCGCGGGCCCGACGCCACCGACCGAAGAGTCACAGCCGCAGTTCTGGGCCAGGGTGCGCTCCGCATCGAGCTCACCGCCGCCCCGCAGCCCGTACACGTCGCAGAAGTTGCCGAGGCCGTCTTCGTCGTCGTCGAGCTGGTCGTAGTTCGGCGCGAACACGCAGTTGTCGCACTCGTCGCCGACGCCGTCGCGGTCCGTGTCGGTGTTGTCCGACTCCGTGAACCGGCAGAGGTCGCAATCGTCGCCGATCCCGTCGAGGTCGGAGTCGACCTGGTCCTCGTTCTCACGGTCGGTGCAGTTGTCGCACACGTCGCCGATCCCGTCCTCGTCCTCGTCCGGCTGCTCCGGATCGAACGCGTCGGGACACACGTCGCACGCGTTGCCGAGGCCGTCGCCGTCGTCGTCCTCCTGGTACTCGTTCGAGATGAGCGGGCAGTTGTCGCAGGCGTCGCCCACATCGTCGAGGTCGAGGTCGTCCTGGTCGACGTTCGGGATGTCGTCGCAGTTGTCGCACGGATCGCCGAGCCCGTCCTCGTCGCGGTCGGTCGTGTCGTTCGCCAGGAAGTTCGGGCAGTTGTCGCACGCGTCGCCGACGAGGTCCTTGTCCGAGTCGACCTGGAGCGGGTTGAAGATGTCCACGCAGTTGTCGCAGCCGTCGCCCCAGGTGTCGTTGTCGGTGTCGAGCTGATCGGGGTTGAGGCGGTCGAGCACGCCCGGCGCGTAGCCAGGGTTCTCCAACACGCCGTCCCCGTTCACGTCGTGCAGCTGGCAGTTGTCGCACGGGTCACCGACGCCGTCGGCGTCGTAGTCCAGCTGCCCCTCGACGAACCCGATGCCGGGCGGCCGCTCGGCGACGTTGTAGAGGGTCGGGCAGTTGTCGCAGGCGTCGCCGTTGCCGTCGCCGTCCTCGTCGTACTGGTCCGGGTTGTCCACCGCCTGGCAGTTGTCACACACGTCGCCGAGGCAGTCCGAGTCCTGGTTGTTCTGGAACGGGTCGTTCTGGTACGGGCACGAGTCGCACTCGTCGCCCACGCCGTCCGTGTCCCAGTCGAACTGGTTCGGGTTGTAGTAGTCGCCGCAGTTGTCGCACCCGAGCTGGATGGTCTCCCAGGTGAGCGGGTCCGCGGTCTGCATGATGACGATGGTGCCGGCGGAGAGCTGATCGACGTCGGCGTCGAAGCCGTCGGTCAGGTACTGGCACACGAACCGCGCCCAGTCGAAGTAGTAGTCGTTGTTGTCGTACGGTTGGCCGGTGTTCGGGTCGGTGTTGCCCTCACACTGGCCGTCGACGGTGGGGTCGAACAGCGGCTCGTCGAACACGTCGACGCCGTTGCAGTTCAGGTCCTGGAAGATCGAGAGGTTCTCGACGCGCGCGCAGAACGCCCCCGGCGTGGTGCCGCAGTCGGAGTCCTCGCGGCAGGGCACGAGGGCGTCGGGCTCGTCCGGCATCTCGACTTCGAACGGGTTGAACGGCTGGACGATGATGCCGGGCTGCACGATGTCGAACGTGGTGGCGCACCACCCGAAGTTGCGCGTGAAGTCCCTGGTCCACAGGAGGGCGTTGACCATGAGCCGGGCCAACTGGGTGTCCTCGTCGTAGCCGCCCGGATCGGTTGCGTTGGAGACGGGGCTCGCGTTGATGGCGACCACCCGACCCTGGTCGGCGATGGCGGGGAGGAGCCGCGCGACCGCGATCTCTCCGTTCGACCAGCGGTGCGTGATCTCGGCGGTGTCGACCTTCTCGAGGTCCTGCACCTGGTAGCTCGCCGAACCGCCGTCCACGGCGATGACGGCCCAGTCCATGATGTCGCCCTGCGTCGGGCCGACGAGCCACTCGAGCGCGGGGTCGATGGCGGAGATCGTGAGGTTGCCGGGGGTGACTGCGGTGCCGTACTCCACCGGGGAGTGGTGCTGGAGCGCGAACCGCCCCGTGAGCCCCTGCACAACGTCCATCGTGTTGCCGGCCATCACGACGCCTTTCCCGGCCTCGACGGCGCCCGCGATCAGGTCGCCCGCCGCCACGGGGTCGGGGAACGGCACGTCGTTGTAGACGAGCACGAGGTCGTAGGTGGCGAGCTCCTGGAGGCGCGGCAGCTCGGTCGTCGCGTCGAAGATGTCGATGCGCGCGAGCTCGTAGGCCACGCGGTCGCGAGCGGCGTCTTCGTCGTTGAAGGCCACGCCGCGGCTCGCACACATCAGGTGGTCGCGCACGTCGACGTGGAAGTCCGGGTTCGACACCGCGCCGACGAGGGCGACGGTGTAGCCGAACCACGGCTGATCGTCGGCTGGATCGGTCTGCGCGAACGCAGCCGACGGGAGCGCGAGGGCCAGCGCGGCGAGGGGCGCCCAGGAGCGGGACAGGACGTGGTTCGTCATGGCTTCTTCCTCCGCCGCAGCTGCAGCAGGAACAGCGTCGCGAGCCCGGTGAGTCCGGACCGCGGATCGAGAGCACATCCGACCCGTCCTCCACCACGGAGGACGATCGCGTCACAGATGTCGCCAGCGCCATCACCGTCCGAGTCGGTCTGGAGCGGGTTCGCGTCTTCGGGGCAGTTGTCGCACCCGTCTCCGACGAGGTCGCCGTCGGTGTCGGCGTTGTCGACAGACGCCGTGAACCGGCACTTGTCGCACACGTCGGTGATGCCGTCCCCATCGAAGTCGGCGAAGTCGGTGTCGGGAACGTCCGGGCAGCTGTCGCAGCGGTCGCCGAGGCCGTCGCCGTCGCGGTCCTCCTGCAGCGGGTCGTCCACGCTGGGACACACGTCGCACACGTCCCCGAACTCGTCGCCGTCGAGGTCGCTCTGGTCCGTGTTCGTGAAGGCGACGCAGGTGTCGCACGCGTCTCCCACGGTGTCGAAGTCGATGTCGGCCTGGTCGGGGTTCTGCGCGTTCACGCAGTTGTCGCACGAGTTGCCGACCCCGTCCCCGTCGCGATCGACCTCGTCGGGCTGCGAGGGCTCGAGGAGGCACAGGTCGCAGGCGTCACCGATCCCGTCGAGGTCGGAGTCGGCCTGGTCCGGATTGTAGACCGTGGGGCAGTTGTCGCAGAGGTCGCCGTGCTGGTCGAGGTCGAGGTCACCCTGGCCGGGGTTGTACTCGAACGGACAGATGTCGCAGGCGTCGCCCCAGAAGTCCGGCGTCTCCTGCCCGTAGACGACCGTCGGGTCGGAGTCGGCCTGGTCCGGGTTGAACGTGAGGAGGCAGTTGTCGCAGGCGTCGCCGATCCCGTCCCGATCGCTGTCGAGTTGGTCCGGGTTCTCGAGCTCGGGGCAGTTGTCGCACGCGTCGCCCAGGCAGTCGTCGTCCGAGTTGATGCCGTCGTCCGGGACGTAGGGGCAGAGATCGCACAGGTCGCCGATGCCGTCGCAGTCGAGGTCGATCTGGTCCGGGTTGTAGTCGTCCGGGCAGTTGTCGCAGGCGTCGAGGGTACCCACCCGCTCGTCTTCGAGGTCGGTGATCTCGATCGTGTCGTCGCTCGTGTCGGTGGTCCCGTTCGAGAACCCGCTCAGCAGGTCGCCGTCTTCGTCGTAGTCGACGAGAGGAAACGCGCAGATGTAGGACTCGTAGTCGATGTACCAGTCGCGGTTCGGGTAGGGAAGGCCGGTGGCCGGGTCGATGTTGGCGGCACACTCGGCGTCGCCGAGGTTCACCAGCGACTCATCCGACTGGTCCACGCCGTTGCAGTTGAGGTCCTGCGTGACCCACACGTTCTTGCAGGTCTCGCCCGGGTACTCGAACCCGAGCGACCACCGCAGGGCGTGCGCGAACAACATGTCGGCGTCGGACGGGAACCCGCCGACATCCTGGCGCCAGGAGCCCGGAGCGAACGGGTCCGCGACGGGCAACACGTTCACCGCCACGATGCGCCCGGCGTCGATCGGGTCGGCCTCGCGGACCACCACCGCCGGCACCGTGTTGGTCCACACCATGGTGACCACGTCGGCGGCCGTGGCGGGGGCGCTCGCGACCTGCGGCGAAGCCGTACCTCCGCGGAAGCGGTTCACGCCGTACGTGGTCGGGTGGCCCTCGACCCCGGGGAGCCAGGCGAACCCGGGGAGCGCGCGCAACCCGAGGTCGCCGCCCGGGAAGACCACGTCGCCCTCGAGCAGCGGGAACAGGCCGTCGTCGCGCCAACGACCGCGGAGCTGGGTGCCCGGCGACCAGGCGCCGAGGGCCAGGACCACGCCACCGCCGAGATCGTGGTACTCCGCGAGGACATCGCCGAGCTGGACCTGATCGACCGGCCGGACGTCGCCCCACACGAGTACAGCGTGGTACTGCTGCAGCTCCGCGAGCGTCGGGACACCGATCGCGGTCTCGATGGTGTCGACGCGCTCGAACTCGCCGGTACACCGGAGCAGCTCCGCCACCAGCGGGTTCGCTCCGAAGTTGGACGCAGAGCCCACCACGGCCACCGTCTGCGCGGACGCGTCCGCCCCGACCCACCACACCGGCAGCAGCACGGTCATCCCCCCACGACCCGACGACGACGCAGGAGGAGCGCCGCCGCCAGCGCCAGCCCCACCCCGCCACCGGCAGCGCCCGTCGAGGAGCAACCCGAGGAGCCCTCGGGGCTGACCTTGCCGCCGCCCCGGAGGACGTACACGTCGCACAGGTCGCCGACCCCGTCGTCGTCGTCGTCCGCCTGATCGCTGTTGGCGACCAGCGGGCAGTTGTCACACTCGTCGCCCACGCGGTCGCCGTCCGTGTCCCGGTTCCCGAACGACGAGACCAGGAGGCAGAGGTCGCAGACGTTGGTCACGCCGTCGTTGTCGGAGTCCTCGAAGCCGTTGTCCGGCACGTCGGGGCAGCCGTCGCAGTCGTCTCCGACGCCGTCACCGTCGCGGTCGTCGGCGGAAGCGTCCGGGTCGGCCGGGCACACGTCGCAGGCGTCGCCGATGCCGTCACCGTCGGTGTCGACCTGGGAGCCGTTCGAGAACGACGGACAGTTGTCGCAGGCGTCGCCGTTCCCGTCGAGGTCGAGGTCCGCCTGGTCGGGGTTCACGATGTCGATGCAGTTGTCGCAGGCGTCACCGACCCCGTCCGGGATCGGGGAGCCGGAGAGGTCGATCTCGCCGTCCGCGCCATCCTTGCCGACGTTCGGGTCGTCGGGGCACTTGTCGGCCACGTCGCCGTCGGCGTCCCCGTCCCGGTTCGACTGGTCCGGGTTCGGGTCGACGGGCGCGTTGTCGCACGCGTCGCCGACGCCGTCGAGGTCACCGTCGAGCTGGTCCCGGTTGCACTCGGTCGGGCAGTTGTCGCAGGCGTCACCGAAGCCGTCCGGCGCGTAGATGTCGGGGCAGAAGTCGTTGTCCTGCTGGTCGGTGTTGAAGGTGCCCGGGCAGTTGTCGCACAGGTCGCCCACGGCGTCGCGGTCGGCGTCGGCCTGATCGGGGTTCGGCGTGCAGATGCAGTTGTCGCAGGCGACGCCCCAGTTGTCGCCGTCGGGGAACCCGGTGAGGGGACAGATGTTGTCCTGGTCCGGGTTGGGCGTGTACACGCAGTTGTCGCAGAGATCGCCCGAGTTGTCGCAGTCGAGGTCGAACTGGTCGGGGTTGAAGTCGAGGGGGCAGTTGTCGCACGACAGGGTCGCCGTGGACGCCAGCAGGCCGTCCGGGCTGAGCACGGGGACCTGGCCGAACGGCCGCGAGCGCGCCCACGGGGCAGGCAACACCTCGTTGATGATGGTGCCGCCGCCGCTGTTCGTGAAGCTGGCGAGGTCCACCCGGCGGCCGGGCGTGGCGGGGCCGACCGCGCCGGGGAGGTCGACGTGCGCCTCGACGTCTGCGTTGGCCAGGAGCTCCGGCGAGCGCACGACAGAGAACCCGGGCCCCCCTTGGTCGGCGTAGTCGAACTCGTCGAGCTGCGAGCCGAGGCCGTTGAACAGCTCCACGTACCCGTCGGAGTCCACGAGGCCGAGCCCGCCGGTGGAGGCGCCCTGCACGATCGTGTTGAGGGGCCACGCGTAGCAGGCCGCGTTGAACGGCTGCAGCAGCGGGTCCTGGCGGAACCAGTAGTCGGGCGCGAGGCCGAACGGCGTGTCGCCGAACACCACCAGGACCTGACCGGGCTGCAGGATGGTGTTCGCGGGGAAGGTGTGCCGCACGACGGCCGCGCCGCCCTCGGCGCCGATCGCGAGCGTGCCGCCGGTCAGGTTGACCTGCACGTTGCTCGGGTTCACGATCTCGATGAACTCGTCGTCGTCGGGGTCCACCACGCCGTCGCAGTTCGCATCGCCGGCCGGATCGACGGTGATGGCCATGGGGTCGAAGAACGCGGTGAGGCCGTCGTCGTCCACGTCGTCGACGCCGAGCCAGTAGTCGCAGAAGTGCGACCGGTAGTCGTAGTAGTAGTCCGCGTTGTCGTACGGCGCGCCGGTCTCGGGGTTGATCCGGCCTGCGCACATCGCGACCGAGGTGTCGAAGTCGATCTCGTCTTCGTCGGACACATCGAAGGTGTCGCAGTCGTAGTCCTGGTAGTACCGCTCGTTCTCGCAGATGTCGAACGGCTTCTGGAAGTTCATCGCCCACAGGAGCGGCGACACCCAGGCGCGGTCGCCGTCGCCCACCCAGCCGTCGAGGATCCAGTCCTCCGGCGGGACGTACGGGTCGACGAAGAACGGGACGTGGTGCACGTTCACCGCTGCGGTCCGCGCGACTGCTGGGTTCGTCGGCTCGCGCACGACGATGGCAGGCACCCCGTCCGTCCAGTTGACCGTGACCTCGGAGCCGGGCCGCACGGTGATGCCGTCTGCGCGCCCGAGGAAGTCGATGATGCCGTCCGGCGGGTTGTCGACGTCCGCGCCGGTGACGAAGTTGACGCCGTAGTTCGAGAGGTGACCGAGAACCGGGCCGCGGAGCCACTCGTAGCCCGGGGTCTGGTCGGTGAAGACCTGGTCCACCGTCACGTCGCGCAACCCGACCGTGACGGGCAGGTACCCGTCGTCGACGAACCGGCCGCCGAGGGCCGTACCGCTCTGGATGGCCCCTGAGCCCACGACGACGCCGTGCCCAGCGACCGCGCCGGGGACCCGGGTGTCGCGGACGCCGTCGCCGTCGGTGTCGACCAGGCGGGTGCCGTCGACGTAGTCTGCGAGCACGTTCCCGAGCGCGACCGGATCGGCGAACGGCGCGCCGACGTTCGAGAACACCATCACGACGTGGTAGTTCTCCAGCGCCTCGATGGTCGGAGTCCCCTGCTCCGCGTCGAAGATGTCGACGTTCGCGAACTCCTGGGTCTCCTTCACGCGCTCGCGTGCGAACTGCTTGTGATCGACGATGTCCGACGGCGACGTCCCCACGAGGAGCACGTTCTGCGCGTACGCCGGCGCCGCACTCAGCCCTAGTGCGAGCGCGAGCACCTTCGAAGGCAGCGGGGAGCGGCGCGTGGCGTGCATCACTTGCCTCCGTCGTTCTTCTCGTCGTCCTTCTTCTCTTCCTCATCCTCGTCGATCGGCAGACCGTACTCGTCGAGCTTCGGACCCTTCGGCTCTTCGACCTTCGGAACAGGCTTCTCGGGGATGACGACCTTCACGACCTGGTCGTTCCACGGGAGGACCTGCGTGGTCGGGTACTGCGGGACCTCGTCCACGGTCGTGTACCGCTGGGCGATGTGGAACTCGACGCGGCGGTTGGCCTGGTACGCCGCTTCGTCGTCGGCCGTCTGGCCGGGCAGCGGCTGGACCTCGCCCATGCCGCGGTAGGAGATGCGCTCCTTCGCGACGCCGAGCTCCATCAGCACCTCCCAGATGCGGCGGGCGCGGCTCTCGGCGAGCTCGTAGTTGTGGTCGGTCGAGCCTTCGCGCGAGGCGTGGCCCTCGATGATGATGTGGCCGAGGGCCCAGGAGCCGTCGTCGGCGTTGATGGCCTTGGCGACCGCCTCGAGCGTGGGGCGCGACTTGTCGAGCAGGACGTTCGTGTCGACCTTGAACTCGACCATGTCCTTGATGAAGATCTGCTTGGCCGTGACCATGACCAGCTGCTCGGGCTTCCACTCCTCGACCGGGGGCGGCTCCTCGATGAGCTCGGGCGGCGGCTCGACGAACTCGGGCGGCGGGGGCTCGGCGATGGCGTATCGAGGGGGCAACGGCTCGGCCGGCGGGACCTCGACCACGAGGCTCCCGAGGAGGCGGAGGTCGGTGGTGCCGTAGCCTTCGGACAGGCCGCGGCCCGCGCCCAGGGTGACCGTGGTGCGCCGCGAGGGGTACACCTCGACGCCGGCGACGGCCTCGAGCGCGTTCTCGGCGCCGCCGTTGAGGAACTCGTCGAGCACGGAGCGGGAAACGACCTGGGCGTTGAGCCCGAGGCGAGAGGCGTCCGGGAGCTTGTAGCGGATGCCGTTGCCCCAGGTGACCTCGTTCGAGGCGATGAAGTCTTCGCTCGTGACCTTCGTGTCGCGCAGCATGAACCCGAAGTCGGACGCGAGCGTGAGCTGGCCGACGTTGAGCGCCGCGAGGAGCCCGGTGGTGCCGCGGAGCTCCCCCTCTCCGAGGTACGCGTTGCGCTGCCCGGTGGGGAGCACGATCCCCCCGCGCACGCCGATGTTGAACAGGTCGTTGCGGGTCTGGAGGACGACGAGCTTGAGGCCGAGGCCCACGTCGCCGAACACGAACCCGTTGGCAGCGAACGCCGTCTGCTGCTCGTCGGAGGCCCAGCTGCCCGCCATGGGCGCGACCACCGACACCGTGACGCGGTTCACGTCGAGCGACGCGCCGAGGTGCGTGTGGAAGCGGTTGCTGACCACGGTGCCGAGCTCGGTGTTCTGGACCGCCTCGTACAGCGTGAGGGGCGCCGCCTCGTACTGCATGAGCGTCCCGATGCGGAACGTGAGGTTCCGGTTCACCATCGGCGCGTCGAGGCCGGCGAAGCCGCCCGAGCCGAACTGGGGGCGCATGAACTCGATGTCGATCGAGTACGGCGGACCGTCCGCGAAAGCGAGCGTCTGTGCGGATGCTTCCGTAGACCAGCCGAGGAGCGGGATGGCCAGGGCGGCGGTGGTCACGAATCTCGGCATGAGTTCCTCGCGGCGGTGGGCTCGGGGCCCGACAGTCTACTCGATGCTACCGAAGAGGTGCGAGCCGTGGCGCTAACCCGGCGACCCACACGTGGCCGCGTGGTCATGCCCGGTCGGGCCCAGCGGCTTCACCCGTTCTTGACGAACACCTGGGGGCTACACCTCGAGCAGGAGGCGCTCGGGGTTCTCGACGCACTGCTTGAGGCGCACCAGGAACGAGACCGCCTCGCGGCCGTCGATGATCCGGTGGTCGTACGACAGCGCCAGGTACATCATCGGGCGGAGCTCGATCCGGCCCTCGATGCCCACCGGGCGCTCCTGGATCGCGTGCATCCCGAGGATGCCCACCTGTGGCGGGTTGAGGATCGGTGTGGACATGAGGGAGCCGAACACGCCGCCGTTGCTGATCGTGAAGGTCCCGCCCTCGAAGTCCTCGAGCTTGAGCTTGTTGTCGCGAGCGCGGACGGCGAGGTCGCCGATCACCTTCTCGGTCTGGGCGAAGGACAGCTGGTCGGCGTCGCGCACGACGGGGACGACCAGGCCCTTGGGTCCGGACACGGCCACGCCGATGTCGTAGAAGTGCTTGTAGACGATCGCGTCGCCGTCGATCTCCGCATTCACCGCGGGGAACTCCTTGAGCGCGTCGATCGCGGCCTTCACGAAGAAGCTCATGAACCCGAGCTTGAGGCCGTGTTTCTCGACGAACTTGTCCTGGTACTGCTTGCGCAGGGCCAGGATGCGGCTCATGTCGACCTCGTTGAAGGTCGTGAGGATGGCGGCGGTCTGCTGGGCCTCGACCAGCCGTCGCGCGATGGTGCGCCGGAGCGGAGACATCGGCACGCGCTCGGTCCTCGCGCCGCGCTCGGCGGGACGGGCGGCGGCCGCCGCGGGGGCCGGGGCGGCAGCGGGCTTCGGGACTTCGGCCGAGCGAACGTCGGCCGAGGTGACCCGACCGCGCGGGCCGGTACCGGGAACGGAGGCGAGGTCCACGCCCTGCTGTTGGGCCTCGTGCCGGGCAGCGGGACCCGCACGCACCGCGTCGGGTGCGGCCTTCGGAGCGGGAGCCGCCGACGACGACGCGCTGGCCGTCGCGGTCTCGTCGATCCGCGCGAACACGGCGCCGATCGCGATCTCGGCGCCATCGCCGACGAGCTGCTCGGCGAGGACCCCCGCCACTGGGGACGGGACCTCCATCGAGGCCTTGTCGGAGTCGAGCTCGACGAGCGCCTCGCCCTCCGCGACCGCCTCGCCGACCTGCTTCTTCCACTTGGAGACGAACACCGTCTGGATCGACTCACCGATCCGCGGAATCACCACGTCCACCATGCCCAACCATCCTCGTTCGAAGAGTTCCGCGCGTCAGGGAGCCAGCGCCTGGGCCACCAGGGCCCCCTGCTCCGCCACGTGCTTCTTGTGAGAGCCCGTCGCCGGGCTCGCTGCTGCTGGCCGTCCGACGTAACGCACCGGGTGCTGCGGCAACTCGTCCGCGAACCAGTGGGCGAACGACGGCCACGCGCCCATGTTCCTGGGCTCTTCCTGGCACCACACGACCTCGGCGCCCGGGTACTTCGCCACCTCCGCCGCGATGGCGGCGGCGGGGAACGGATACAGCAGCTCCACCCGCACCAGGGCGACCCCCTGCTCCGCCCGCTTGCGGCGCTCGGCGGAGAGGTCGGTCCACACCTTGCCCGAGCACAACACCACGCGCCGGACCGCGCCGGTGGGGGGCTCAGCGTCGGGGAGGACGGCGCGGAAGGTGTCGTTGGCGAAGTCGTCGAGCGCGCTCGTGGCGTCCGGGTGCCGCAGGAGCGACTTCGGCGTCATCACCACCAGCGGCTTGCGGGTGTTGCGCAGGACCTGGCGTCGCAGGAGGTGGAAGTAGTTCGCGGGGGTCGTGCAGTTGGCGACCTGGAGGTTGTCTTCGGCGCAGGCCGAGAGGAACCGCTCGAGGCGGGCGGAGGAGTGCTCGGGACCCTGGCCCTCGTACCCGTGCGGCAGCAGCAGCACGACGCCGCACTGGCGGTGCCACTTCTGCTCGGTGGCGACGAGGTACTGGTCGATGATCATCTGCGCACCGTTCACGAAGTCACCGAACTGCGCCTCCCACAACACGAGCCCGTCCGGCGTGTCGAAGGCGTATCCGACCTCGAAGCCCAACACGGCGAGCTCCGAGAGCGAGGAGTCGATCGCCGCGAACCGACCGCCGTTCTTCGCGACTGCGTCGAGGGGGAACAGCTCCGCGCCGGTGGTGATGTCCGTGATCACCGCGTGCCGGTGAGAGAACGTGCCGCGGCCGGAGTCCTGGCCCGAGAGCCGGACCACGAAGCCCTCGTCGAGGAGGGTGGCGTAGGCAGCCTGCTCGCCGACGGCCCAGTCGACGCGATCCTCGCCGGCGATCATCCGCATCCGCTGGGCGAGCAGCCGCGTGATCTTCGGGTGGGCCCGGAACGAGTCGGGCAGCGTGTTCGCCTGGCGGAGCAGGGCCTCGAGCCTCGGCCGCTCCACGCGGGTGTCGGGCTCGCCGCCCGTCCCGGCCAGGGTCTGCTTCCACAGCGACCGCAGGTCGGTCGGGGGACCACCGCCGCCGGCCTTCTCGGGGGAGGGCTCGGGGACGTCGGCGTCTGCAGCGCGCACGAGCTCCGCGAACGACTCTTCGTAGATGCGGTCGCACTCCTCGGGGGTCAAGGTCCCGATCTTCACGAGGTGCTTCGCGTACACCTCGCGCGGCGGCGCCTTCGACCGGATCTGCTCGTACTCGCGCGGCTGCGTGAACGACGGTTCGTCGCCCTCGTTGTGGCCGTGCTTGCGGTAGCAGTACATGTCGATGACCACGTCGCGGTGGTACTTCTGCCGCCACTCGACGGCCATGGCGACCACGGCGGCGACCGCGCGCGGGACCTCGCCGTTGACGTGGAAGATCGGGACCCCCAGCATCCGCGCGATGTCCGTGGCGTACGGCGTGGAGCGCTGCTCGTGCGGCGGGGTCGTGAAGCCGATCTGGTTGTTCACGACGATGTGGATCGTCCCGCCCGTGCGATAGCCCGCGAGCTCCGACAGGTTGAGGACCTCCATCACCGAGCCCTGCCCGGAGAACGCGGCGTCGCCGTGGATGAGCACCGCGACCGACGCGGACCGGTCGGTGTCCTGCGTGCGATCCTGCTTGGCGCGGACGCGGCCGAGGACCACGGGGTTGACGGCCTCGAGGTGCGACGGGTTCGGCGTGATCGAGACGTGGACGACGCTGCCGTCCACGGTGGACTCGTCCGAGGAGTACCCGAGGTGGTACTTCACGTCGCCCGAGCCCTGGGTCGTCCCGCGCACGTCCTGGAACTCGCGGACGATCTGCGCGATGGGCTTGCCGAGGATGCCGACGAGGACGTTGAGCCGCCCGCGGTGGGCCATCCCGAACGCGACCTCGCGGATACCGCGCCGTGCGCCGTGATCGAGCACGAGGTCGAGCAGCGGGATCAACGTCTCGGCGCCCTCCAGGGAGAACCGTTTGGTCCCGGGGAACCGCCCGTGCAGCATGCGCTCGAAGTTCTCGGCGTCACACAGCTTGCGGAACACCCGCCGCTCCTGAGCGGGGTTGAGCACGGCGCGGACCGGGAGCGTCTCGAGCTGCTCCTGCACCCACAGCCGCTGCGGCGTGTCGATCACGTTCATGAACTCGGCGCCGATGCTGTCGCAGTACGCCTTGCGCAGGTGCGCCAACAGGTCGCGGAGCCGGGCGACAGGGGCGATGCCCCAGGTGGGCGCCGTCTCGACGAGCGCGTCCAGATCGGCCTCACCGAGGCCCCAGTAGCCGGGCTGGAGCTCGGGGTGGTCCACCCGCTGGCGCCGCTCGAGGGGGTCGATCTTCGCGTCCAGGTGCCCGCGCACCCGGAACGCGTTGATCATCGAGACCGCGCGGGTCTGGCGGTGTACGGCAGCCGGGTCCGCGGCGGTAGCAGACGCGACGGAGCGTGCAGCAAACAGGCTCCGCGGAGGGGTGCGGGGCCCGGAGCCCGGCAGCGGCGCCCCGTTCGGTGGGGGCGCCCCCACGGACTCGAACAGGACGCGGAGGGTGGCGTCGACGCTGGCGGGATCCTTCAGCCAGGCCAGGTACTGCTCATCGAGAAACGCGGCGTTGTCGCCGGACAACAGACTCGGGGGAATCAAGGGGACACCTCGGAGGACTCACTCGTATCTTCGATCCACCGCTCGACGTGCGCATCGAGCAGCGGCAGCGTGACTGCGCCCTGCTCGAGAACCACCCGGTGGAAGGCCGCAGGCCGGAACGCAGCGCCCAGACGCTCCTCCGCCCGCGCGCGCAGCGCCAGGATCTGCAGCTGACCGGTCTTGTAGGCGAGCGCCTGGCCGGGCCACGTCGCGTAGCGATCGACCTCGTTCACGACGTTGTCCGGCATGAGCGGCGTGTTCTCGAGCAGCCACGCCTCCGCGCGCTCGCGCGACCAGCCCTGGGCGTGGATGCCGGTGTCCACGACCAGCCGCCCCGCGCGCCACGCGTCGAAGGACAACATGCCCAGGCGATCGACGTCGGAGGTGTACAGCCCCATCTCGTCGGCGAGGCGCTCGCTGTAGAGCGCCCACCCCTCCACGAAGGCGTCGTACTGGGCGTACTGCCGGAACAGCGGCAGGTCGCCGAGCTCGCGGTTCGTGGCGATCTGGAGGTGGTGGCCGGGGACGGACTCGTGGAAGGCGAGCACCTCGGCCTCGTGGCGGGGGCGCGTGGTGGGCGAGAACACGTTCACGACGTACTTCCCGGGCCGGGATCCGTCGGCGAGCCCGGGCTCGTAGTACGCGATGGTGGTGAACGGCGCGAGGTAGTCAGGGACGACGTCCACCTCGCACTTCGTCGTGGGGACGTGCTCGAACCAGGTCGGGACCGCGGCTTCCGCGCGGCGGAGCGCAGACTCCGCCACGGCGCGGATCTCCTCGGGGGTGGAGAAACGCAGCGCAGGGTCCTCCCGCAGCCGCCGGAAGATCACGGGCAGGTCGTCCGTGCCGAGCGCCGCCTTGCCGAGGACCCGGAACTCCTGGTGGATCCTCGCCATCTCGTCGAGGCCGCGCTGGTGGAGCACCTCGGGCTCGAGCGGGAGCGTGGTGGCGGTACGCACCCGCGCTGCGTAGCAGGCACGGCCCTCGGGCAGCGCGTGCAGACCGACGTCGTCGCCCGTCCGCGCCGCTGGGAGGAGCTCGTCGCGCAGCACGTCGCGCTGGCGCTGCAGGGCGGGACGGATCTGCTCGTCGAACGCGAGGTCGAACGCAGCGAGCTCGTCGGCAGTGAACGGCCGCTCCAGCGTCCCGTCGACCAGGAGGGTGTGCTCGGGGCGGGTGGTCGGCGCCTCGGCGAGCGCCGCGTCGTACATCGCGATCACCTTCTCGAGGCTCGTCCGGTTCGAGACGCGACCTGCGGCGAGTCCCCGGCGGAGCAGCGCCGTGTGCGCGTCCACCACGGCGGCGTACCCGCGGTACCGCGCCAACAGCGCGCTGCGCTCGGCGTCCGTGCCCAACGTGACCTGTCCGATCACGGAGCGCAGGGTCACGAGGTCGTTGTCGCGCGCGGAGACCGACCACTCCTCGAACCGGCACGACCGCTCGGCGAGCTCGGCCCGCACGTTCTCGAGCAGCAGGTCGCGGGTCACGCGGTCCGTCCGGGACAGGAGCTCGTCCGGCAAGGCCGCCAGCGCCAGCTCGGTCTCCCGCTGTCGGCGGAGCCAGGCCTGGAGGGCCTCGTCGGAGGGATCCGTCCACCGATCGTCGTATCGGTGATCCCCGATCTCCGACGCGAACGTGGGGGAGCGCGCGAGCGTGGCCTCCCAATGTTCACCGACCAGCTGGGCCAGCAGCGGGTTCACGACGCCGACGACGGCCGACGAGACCGGTGGAGCCGCGGTGAGTGAAGCTGCGGCCACCTCCGGCGACGTGCGCGGCACACACGAGACCAGCGCGACAGCGAGCAGCGGCAGGAGTGTCATCGGGGCGCAGAATATGCTCCCTCGCGCGGGAGGACACGTGGGGACGTTGCCGTTGGCCGGGATCCGGGTGGTGGACCTGACCTGGAACCTGCCTGGTCCCTACGCTTCCTTCCAGCTCGCCTCCCTCGGCGCCGACGTGACGAAGATCGAGCCTCCGAAAGGCGATCCCGCGCGGTTCATGCCCGGCCTGTTCGAGGCCCTCAACTCGGGCAAGCGCTCGATCCGCCTCGATCTCCAGGATCCCGCCGACCGCGTGCGGCTCGAGGCCGAGCTCCGCACCGCGGACGTGGTGCTCGAGGGGTTCCGGCCGGGCGTCGCGGAGCGCCTCGGTTGTGGACCGGAGCAGGTCCGCGCCCTCGCGCCGCGGGCCATCTACTGCTCGATCACGGCGTTCGGGCGCACGGGCGAGCGGGCGCGCCTCCCGGGCCACGACCTGAACGCGCAGGCGTGGTCCGGGGTGTGCCACGTCGCTCGCGACGCACACGGCGCGCCCGAGGGCCTCCCCCTCCCCATCGCCGACCTCGGCGCGTCGATGGCGGCGGTGTCCTCGATCCTCGCGGCGCTCCTGGCCCGCGAGCGCGACGGGCAGGGGCGGGTGCTGGACGTGGCGATGGTGGACGCGGCGCTGTCGTTCGCCGCCACCTGGAACCACGTCGACCCCGCCGGGGACGCCCGCCGGCAGCTCCCGCGCGCGCTCCGCCCCTTCGCTGGCCCCTTCCTTCGGCGCCTCGACCGGGAGCGCCTGCACGCGTTCCCCCACTACCGCACGTTCCCGTGTGGAGACGGCAAGTGGCTGGCCATCGGCATCGTGGACGAGAAGCACTTCTGGAAGAAGCTGTGCGCAGAGCTCGCGCTGGGCAGGGTCGCCGACTGGTCGATCCCGGTGCGGGTGTTGTCGGGGCGCTGGCTCGCGCACCGCATCCGGCGCCGGCTGGCCAGCGACACCCGCGACGCCTGGCTCACCCGGCTCCAGGCCGCGGACGTGCCGGTGTCGCCGGTGTTGACCGTCGCCGAGGCCGTGGAGGCGTGGCGCGGCCGCATGGTGGGCCCCGACGGTGTGCTGCGGCCTCCCCTCGCCCGGTTCGACGGATGACAGGTGACCGCCAGTGACGGGCCGACGCCCGCGGGGAGGGGCAGGTTACGCTCTGGACCGGAGGATGACCATGAAACACATCGCACTGTTCGCGACCCTGACCCTGTTCGCTTGTGACGGCGGCGGCGAGGAGGGCCCGCCCCTCATCACGTCCTACTCGGTGTCCTGCGGCGCCGACGACAAGGTCACCTTCTCGGCGTCCGTCGACGGGACGCCCGCCGACGGCCTCGTCTACATGCAGGAGACCGCCTCCGAGTACCTGGATGGCGGCAGCCTCGTCCAGTTCTCGGACGAGCACGACCTCAAGAACAACGCCGCGGGTGACGGCCTGACCGCCACCATCGCCACCGGCGTCACGCTCGGCAGCGACGAGCGCAACGTCAGCACCATCTTCAGCTGCGGTGGCCACTTCGAAGAGAACGCCTCCGACGGCTCGCCCTTCATGACGTACGCGTTCGGCGTGTACGGCCCGGCCGGCGACATCGTCGACTGCCTCGCGGGCGGAAACGACCCCGAGGGCCTGATCGCCGGCGACTACGAAGCCGCAGCGGTGAACCCGCCGTCCGGAGAGTTCGACCTCTCCGCCTGCGTCGCCGAGCAGTAGCCTGCCCCGAGCCCCCTCCTCCTGGCCGAGCGCCGGGGATGGGGGTTCGCCGCCCTTCCGGAGTGCCCGTGCTGCTGAGCCACCTGGCCCTGTCCGCTTCCGCCGCGACGTGTGGAGCGTGGAGCGAGGCCGAATCGCTCGCGACCGTGAGCGGCGCTCCGTTCTCCGAGGCCAGCGGCATCGCCGCAGCCCGGACGCGCGACGACGTGTGGTTCGTCCACGGCGACAACGGGGACGACCCCGTGTTGCTCGCCGTCGACCGCGCGGGGAAGGTGCTCGACGTCCACCGCGTGGTCGACGCCGAGAACGAAGACTGGGAGGACCTCGCCGCCGCGCCGTGCCCGGACGACGGCGATTGCCTGTACATCGGCGACATCGGCGACAACGACGAGCTGCGCCCCAACGTCACCGTGTACGTCGTGCGCGAGCCCGAGGCCGGCGACGACAAGCTGAAGTCCATCCGTCGCTACGTGGGTGTGTACCCGGACGGCCCCCACGACGCAGAGGGCCTGATGGTCGATCCCTGCACGGGCCAGATCCACGTGGTCACCAAGGAAGACCCGACGCGGGTGTTCGCGTTCCCGTTCGACCCCGACGACACCGTGACCCTGGAGGACGTCGCAGAGTTCGCGCTCCCCGGGCCCACGCGCGACGCGCGACAGGTCACCAGCGCCGACTGGGACCCGGACGGTGACCGCTTCGTGTTGCGCGGGTCGGACCGGAAGTACCTGTTCACGGTCGACCCCGACGTGCGGGAATCGTCGTGGGCATTGCCGCCGGAGGTGCTGGTCGGCACCGACGAGGTGCAAGGCGAAGGCGTGTGTTTCGCGCCCGACGGGAACCTGTACACGACCGGAGAGGGGTCGCCGATCCCGCTGTCGGTCGCAGCGTGTGACGACCCGGGCCCCGCGAACGACGTCTGTGTGTTCCCGCAGACCGGGCGCACGTGTGGCTGCGCGACCGGCAGCGCTGCCGGGTCGGTCGCGCCGCTGCTCCTGGGGTTGCTGGCAGTGCGGAGGCGGCGGTGACCGTGCGCGAGGCGCTCGACCGCGACGGCTTCGCGGTGGTGCGCGGGCTCCTGCCTGCCGCCGAGGTCGCGGACCTGGCGGTGGCGTTCGACGCCCTCGTGGCCACCGCGCGAACCCTCCCCGGCCCCACCGACGTGGGGGAGGCGCGGTTCGTGGTGGACGCCGCGCCGTTCCGGCTCCACCGGGTCACCTGGTGTGGAGGCGCGTCCGACGCGATCGCGCGGTACGGCCCCGACCCCCGGTTCGTCCACCTCGCGGCGGACGTCCTCGGCAGCGACGACCTCGTGCAGCTCATCCAGCAGGCGCACTTCAAGCTCCCGGGCGACGGCGTCGACTTCGGGTGGCACCAGGATGCGTCGAACCGCCGCTATGGTTCCCCCGAGTGGAACGATGTCGACGGGCGCGGCAGCTTCGCGCAGATCGCGCTCGCCATCGACCCGATGTCGCCCGACAACGGCGGCCTGCGGTTCCTCCCGGGGACCCAGCGGCTCGGGTTCGTCGCCGACCCGCGCACCGGCACGCTGCCCCCCTCGGCGCTCGAGGGCACCGACGTGGTGTCCCCGGTCCTGGCGCCCGGAGACGCCGTCGTGTTCGGCCCGTTCGTCATCCACGGCTCGGGCCCGAACACGGGAACGATCCCGCGGCGGCTCTTCCTCCAGGGGTACGCGCTCCCCGGCGCCAACGGGCGGGTCTACCCGGGGTGTGGGCTCGGGGTCGCGCGGAGGCGCTGATCAGGCCTGCGCGTGATCAGGCCTGCGGCGCCTGGCCGTCGCGCTTCGCCATCTCCTTGCGGATCTCCTCCATGTCGAGGTTCTTGACCTGCCGGATCAGGTCCTCGAGGGCCGCGGGCGGCAGCGCGCCGGCCTCGCGGTAGAGGAGCACGTTGTCGCGGAAGATCATCAGGGTCGGGATGCCCTGGATCTGGAGCTCGCCGGCCAGCTGACGCTGGTCCTCGGTGTCGATCTTCCCGAACGTGACGTCGGTGTGCTTTTCGGCGGCCGCCTCGAACGTGGGGGCGAACCGGACACAGGGCCCGCACCACGACGCCCAGAAGTCGAGCAGGACGATGCCCGGCTTCTCGATGGTGGTGTTGAAGTTCTCGGCGGTGACGGTGACGGTCGCGTTGCCCATGGGTTCCCCGGCGGACTCGGTGGTGGAGGACAGGTCCTCTGGTGGCCTCGGCGACGTGTCGGGGTCACGGACGTGCTCGGCTCCCTGGTAACCACGGTCGCAGGCCCGGCTACTCCCCTCCCCGCCGGAGCCGGAACAGGCGCTTCTCCAGATCCTGGCGGTGCAGCAGGTCGATCACCTCGAGCGTGTCGTCCACGGGACGGAACAGCAGCCGGTACGACCGGCCCACCTTGACCCGCCAGGTGTCCGCGAACCCGCGGAGCGGCCGCACCTCGCGGTACGCCACGTCGAAGCCCGCGCAGAGCTCGCCCACCCGCAGCAACGCCGCGCGCGCCGTTGCCTCCGGGACCTCCTTGAGCCGCGCGTGGAACCCGTCGGGCCACCGGGGGAGGCGCAGCCGGGACGCCACCGCGGCGTCGAGCCCCGGGCCGTCGTCTTCGTCCTCCTCTGCGCTCGCCTCGTCCTCCTCCTCGTCGTCCTTCGCCTCGAGGTCCGCCACCCGCTCGCGGGCCTCCTCGAGCTCCTTGCGCAGCGAGTTCCGCTCGCGGTGCCGCTCCTTCAGGTCCTTCTTCAGCGTCTCGAGGCGCTCGCGGAGCTCGCGCACCTGGCCTTCGTCCACCACCCCGGGGAGCGCGCGCTCGGGCGCCACCTCGCTCGGCGCCGCTGCGGGAACGGCGTGCGCCTGCTCGGCTGCCGCGAGCTCCTCGCGCGCCCGCGACAACGCCACCTGCGTGGCCTGCAGCGCGGCTTCGCGCTCCGACATGCGCTGCCGCGACGCAGCCAGCTCGGCCTCCACCTCCGGGTCCACGCCGCGATCGAGCAGGTGCAGGACGTCGTCGATCGGGTCCCAGGGGGGCGCCGCGAGCCGATCACGCGCCTCCACCATCAAGGCGTACAACGCGTCCCCTTCCGGATCCCGGGCCCGGAGGACCAGCTCCGAGCGCGCCACGTGCACCCCGAGCGCCGGGTACCCGATGGACAACAGCGCGAAGCCGAGGTCCACGCCTTTGGCGTCGAGCTGCTCGCGGGCGATGTCCTCCAGCAGGGCGAAGCGTTCTTCCGGCGGGACCGCCACCAGCCGCGCCTCGGGCAACACCAGGTCCGTGCGCCCGCGGCGGAGCGCCAGGGCCTCGCGGACGACCTCGACCTCGGCGGACCGGGCCGCGAACTCGGCCACGAACCGCAGGCACTCGTCGAGGGCCTCGTCGATCCCCTGGTCCGCAGGCGGCAGCCACGACCGCACGGCCGCGAGCGCCGCTGCGTGTTCCCCCCACTGGCCGAGCAGCTCGATCCAGGGGGTGCGGAGCTCCACCGGGACCCGGGCCGCGTCGAGCCGGGCGAGCTCGTGGCCGCGCAGGGTCTTCATGCGCTCCACGGACAGGTGTTGCTCGAGCTCCGCCGACAGCTCCGCCATCGTGAGCCCCGCCACGTCGGAGGCGTCGGCGTTGCGCTCGCGGTCGGGCGCCTCGTGGCAGGACTTGTACTTCTTGCCCGACCCACACCAGCAGGCGTCGTTGCGGCCGACCTTCTCGGTGGCCCGACGCACCGAGCCCTGCCCCCGCGTGGCCTTGCGCGCGCGCTCTGGGAGGTGGGCCAGCGGCGCGTCGACCATCCGCTCCACCACGCGCGCGGCGAAGGCGCGGGCGGCGTCCTTCACGTCGGCGACCAGCAGCCCCTCGAGGAGCGTGGCCAGGTCGGGATCGTCGAGGAGCCCCTGGAGCGCGACCATCGCGTCTTCCCCCTCCTGCGTGAGGACCCGGCGGGCCCGGATCCGCGCCTCGGCCAGGAGTCGTGCGGGGCGCGCGACCTGCTTGCGCCGGCACCACAGCTCGGCCAACAGCAGCGCCGTCGGCTCGCGTTCGTACCCGAGCCCGCGATCGTCGAGCGCGGCGAGCAGCGCTTCAGCCACGTCACCGTCGAGGTGGCCAACGGCGATCGCGAGGGCGTCGGCGTCGGGGAGGAGCGCAGCCCCGCGGCGCAGGACCAGGGCGTCGATCGGGAGCTTCCGGTGGAGCGCGGCCAACACGAGCGTGGTGAACGCACGGTCGTCGCGGGCGGCGAGCGCGGCGGTGAGCCCGGCCCCGACCGTCGCGGGGTCGAGGCCCGAAGCCAGGGCCGCGAGCGACCGTCGGTCCACCGTCGTCTCTGCCAGCGCGCGCAGGTCCACGTCCCCTCCCCCGCTCGCGGGTACCCCGGGAGCCGCCAGGGGGCGACCCCTCGGCTGCTCCACTCTCGCGCAGCGCTCCATCCTGGACCACCAGGGGTGCGCCAGTTCGGACCACCCACCCTCCCGGACTCGGACCTACGCCGTCTTTTTGGCTGGCACGGGGCTTGTATAGGCCCCGGACAGGAGGCCACATGCGGGTCAAGTTCTGGGGCGTGCGCGGCAGCGTGGCGGTGAGTGGTGGGGAGTTCCTGCGCACGGGCGGGAACACGACCTGCGTCGAGGTCGAACACGCCGGAGAGCGACTCGTCCTCGACGGCGGCACCGGGCTGCAGGCGCTCGGCCGCTCGCTCGGGTCTCCCGTCGATGCGACCGTGTTGTTCACCCACGTCCACTGGGACCACATCCAGGGCGTCCCGTTCTTCGCGCCGGCGTACCACCCCGGCTCGCGGATCACGTTCGTGGGCGCGCCCGGCCTGCGCGACGCCCTCGCCGCGCAGATGCGACCCCCGCTGTTCCCCATCACCCTCGACGCGTTCCGCGCCCAGCTGGCCTTCTGGGAGACCGCCCCCGAAGCGCCCATCGAGATCGGGCCGTTCCGGGTCGAGTCGCTGCAGATGCCGCACCCCGACGGCGTCGTGTGCTACCGGATCTCCGCCGGTGGCCGCACGGTGGTGTTCGCGACCGACGTGGAGCACGGCGACGCGCTCGACCCCCGCCTCGTGCGGTTCGCCGAGGGTGCGGACCTGCTCCTCCACGACGCCCAGTACACGACGCCCGAGTACCGTGGACAACAGGGGCCGTGCCGCAAGGGCTGGGGCCACTCCACCTGGGAGCAGGCCCTCGAAACCGGGCGGCTCGCCGGCGCCTCGCGCCTCGCGCTGATCCACCACGACCCCACGCGCACCGACGACGGGGTCGGCGCGATCGAGGTCGACGCCCAGGATCGCTGGTCCGGCGTGTTCGCCGCGCGGGAGGGGGTCGCGGTCACGCTTTGACCGCCGCGCCGGTGCCGTCCTACGCTGCGCGCTGGAGGACGATGACCGAGCGGTGGCTGCAGCGCCTCGCGACGCGACTGTCGGGGCAGATCGACCTCGACAAGGTGCTCGGAGAGCTCGTCGACGAGGTGGCGCGGCAGTTCGACGCCGACCGGGCCACGTTCTACCTCGTGGATCACGCTGCGCGGGAGCTCGTCAGCCGCGCCGCGCACCTCCCGGAGATCCGCGAGATCCGGCTGAAGCTCGGCGAAGGCGTCGCGGGCTGGGTAGGTCAGAAGGGCGAGTCGCTGCGCATCGGTCCCACCGATCCGGACCCGCGCGCCAGCCGCCGCATCGACGCGGTCACCGGCTACCAGACACGCTCGATGCTGGCCGTCCCGGTGCGCGACCAGGACCACGTCATCATCGGCGTGCTCCAGGTCCTGAACCGCCGCGGCGGCGACTTCGACGACGGCGATCTCACCCGGCTGCAGACCGTGGCCCGCGAGATCGCCGAGCTCCTCGACGCCACCAGCCTCCGCGGACAGCTGCACCCGGACCACGACAAGCCGCTGTCGTTCCGCTTCAACTTCATCGTCGGCGACTCGTCCGGCATGGAGCACGTGTACGAGCGGGTCCAGCGCGCAGCCAGGACCGAGGCGACGGTGCTGGTGCTCGGCGAGACGGGGACAGGCAAGGAGCTGTTCGCCCGCGCGGTGCACTTCAACAGCGCGCGCAAGGACCACGCGTTCGTGAAGGTGGACTGCGCCGCGATGCCCGAGAACCTCGTGGAGAACGAGCTGTTCGGGCACGAGCGGGGCGCCTTCACCGGCGCCGACCGCGAGGCGGACGGAAAGGTCGCGGCTGCCGCGGGCGGGACGTTGTTCCTCGACGAGATCGGGGAGCTGCCGCTGCCGGTGCAGGGCAAGCTCTTGCGCTTGCTGCAGGATCGGACGTTCGTGCGGGTGGGCGGGACCCGGCCGCTCCCCGCCAACGTGCGGTTCGTGGCCGCCACCCACCGCGACCTCGCGAAGATGGTGGCAGACGGTCGGTTCCGCTCCGATCTGTACTTCCGGCTCCGCGTGGTGGAGCTCACCATCCCGCCCCTGCGGCAGCGCGGGCACGTCGATCTGGACCGCCTGATCGACCACTTCCTGTTCGAGTACGGCCGGCGCCACCGCGGCGGGCCGCTGGTGTTGTCCCCCGAGGCGCGCACCGCGCTCCACACGTGGTCGTGGCCGGGGAACGTGCGGGAGCTCGAGCACTGCCTCGAGTCCGCGGTGGTGCTCACGCCGGGCCAGCTCATCACCCCCGACCTCCTCCCCCTCCCCTCCTCCGCGGCGCCCACCGACCCGGCTCCACCGACGCCGATCGCGGACGGCGTGTTCCGCCACCCCGTCACCGACCTCGACACGGTGGAGCGCGCCTACCTGCAGTTCGTGCTGGAGCGGTGTGGTGGCAACCGGTCCCAGGCCGCGCGGCTGCTGGGCATCGGGCGGAACACGCTCGCCCGGAAGCTGGGCGGCGGGCCGGGATAACGATCCCACCCTTCTCGCTCCGAGGCACCCGCCGTGGAACACGTCCTGCGCGACCTCTCCGTGTTCGGAGAGCCTGCACGCATCAGGCTCCTCGCCGCCCTCGAGGGCAACGAGCTCGGGGTCTCGGAGCTGTGCCGGGTGGTGCAGCTCCCCCAGTCGACCGTCAGCCGCCACCTCAAGGCGCTGCAGGTCGCCGGCTGGATCCGGCGGCGGGCCGAAGGCACCTCGGGGTTGTACCGGGTCGACACCTCCGAGCTCGACGCCGACCGGCTCGGGGTCTGGGCCGCGATCCGCGCCTCGTACACGCCCACGCTGCTGGCGGAGGAGGACCGCGTCCGGCTGCGCTCCGTGCTCGACGCCCGCACGGGCCCGAGCTTCTTCTCCACGCGCTCGGCGGAGTGGGACGGCCTGCGTCGCTCGCTGTTCGGCGACCACTTCCTGTCGCCTGCGTTCGCCAGCCTGCTGCCACGCAGCCTCCGCGTGGCCGACCTGGGCTGCGGCACCGGGGTGGCGCTGGTGGAGCTGGCGCCCTGGGTGGCGCGGGTGATCGGCGTGGATCGCGAGGGGGCGATGCTGGAGGCCGCGGCGGAACGCGTGACCGGCCTCGCCAACGTGGAGCTGCGGAAAGGAGGCCTCGAGGCGCTGCCGCTCGGCGACGGAGAGGTGGACGCCGCGGTGTGCCTGCTCGTGCTGCACCACGTCCCCGCGCTGGCCCCGGTGTTCGCCGAGGCGCGCCGGGTGTTGCGGCCGGCCGGTCGGCTGGTGGTGGTGGACATGGTGGCCCACGACCGCGAGGACTGGCGGCACACGATGGGCCACGCCTGGCTCGGGTTCCACCAGGACGCGCTGGCCGACGTGGCGCGGGCGTCCGGCCTGCGTCCGTCCGCGTGGACCGCCCTGCCAGTGGAGGCCGAGGCCCACGGGCCGCCTCTGTTTCTGGCAACCTTCGACCGGCCGCTATAAGGGCCAGCCGACGACGTCGGGGAGGACAGAGTGAGCGAGACGTACGAACGCGCGGTGGAGCTCTTGCGGCAGCTCGACCCGGACGATCGCAAACGCGCGTTCTCCACTCTGCGTCGCGAGCGGGAGGCCGAGGCCGAGACGAAGGCGAAGGAGCACCTGCTCCTGCCGAACAGCCACTGGTCCAAGGCCGACATCCTGCGCGCCATCCCCAACCCGGCGCGGGACGCCTACGAGCAGAAGCTGTACATCCCGGAGCTCACGTTCGTGGGCACCGCGAACCAGCCGGACTTCGGCGAGGTCCTGCTCACGTTCTACCCGGACGCGCTCAGCATCGAGCTCAAGTCGCTCAAGCAGTACAAGGACGCCTTCCGCGACTCGATCGTGTCCTACGAGCGGCTCGCGAACGTGATGTTCGAGGACCTGATGGCCGTCTACCGGCCGAAGCGCCTCCGCCTCATGACCCGCCTGCGGCCGCGCGGCGGCATCTCCTCCTGTCTCACGATCGACAGCGACTGGAAGATCCGCGGCGGCAACGAGCAGTTCAACGACTGGCGCGACAACACGGACCGCTTCGGGTTCGAGGTCCGCGGCACCACCCAGATCTGGTGACCGAGTGACCGGCCCCGCCACCACCGCTCCGTCCTCCACCCTCGGGGTGAAGTTCTGGGGCGTGCGGGGCTCCACCCCGTGCCCGGGCGCCCGCTACCTCAAGTACGGCGGCAACACGTCGTGCCTCGAGATCCGCGCCACCGACCGCGACGTGAACCACCGGCTCATCCTCGACGCCGGCACCGGGCTCCGCGAGCTCGGGCTCGAGCTCTCCGCGGCCGGCAAGGCCGTCGACTGCGACCTCCTCCTCACGCACACCCACCTCGATCACATCGGCGGGCTGCCGTTCTTCGCGCCGATCTACGACCCGAAGAACCGGTTCGTGTTGTGGGCCGGCCACCTGGCGCCGCACCGCACGCTCGACCGTGTGCTGCACGAGTTCATGGCCGACCCGGTGTTCCCCGTCCCGCCATCGATCTTCCCGTCCCGGGTGGAGTACAGCGACTTCCTGGCGGGCCGCACCCTCGAGCCCCGGCCCGAGCTGGTGGTGCGCACGGCGCTCCTGAACCACCCGAACCAGGCGACGGGATACCGCGTGGAGTGGCGGGGCCGCAGCATCTGCTACATCACGGACACCGAACACCCAGCCACCGGGCGCGACCAGACCATCGTCGACCTCGTGCGCGGAGCGGACTGCATGGTGTACGACGCCTCGTTCACCGACGCCGAGTACCCGAAGTTCCGCGGGTGGGGCCACTCGACCTGGGAAGAGGGCGTACGCATCGCCGACGCCGCCGGCGTGAAGACGTTCGTCGTGTTCCACCACGAGCCGGCCCACGACGACGCGCAGATGGACGCGATCGCCGCCGACGTGGAGCGCGCGCGCCCGGGCTCGATCGTGGCGCGCGAGGGGATGACGCTTCAGTTCTGAGCGGGCAGTTCCGAGGCCCTCAGTCCCGAGGCCCTCCGTTCTGAGGTGGGGTGCGCGCAGCCCGGAGCCCGGCGAGGTGCTCCTGCCAGAAGCGCTCCCGCAAGCCGGCGAGGCGTTCGGCCGACCGCTCGTCGTCGGCGTCGAGGCGCTGGGCCTCTTCGAAGCAGCGGATGGCGTCGGTCTCGCGCCCGAGCTCCTCGTACACGATGCCGAGGTTCGTCCACGTGACGGGGTGGTCCTCGCGGGTCGTGGCGGCCTCGTACCAGCTGCGGGAGACCTCCCACTGCTCGAGCAGGCACGTGGCGCGGCCGAGCTGGAACTCGAAGTCCCACCCCACCCCAGGGCTGGCCGTGGCCGAGGCGAGGTCGCGGCCGCACTGCAGGAACTGCACGGCGAGCTCGTACCGGCCAGCGTCGATGGCCGCGCGCCCGGCGCGGTGCAGGTGTTCGGCGTTGTCGGGCTCGAGCTCGAGGCAGCGGCGGAAGAAGCGCAGGGCCCGGTCCGGCTGGCTCTGGTCCGCGAACCGCTTGGCCACGGTCGAGGCGTCGATGATCTCGTCCCCGCCGTCGGCGTCGTCGAAGCGGGCGAAGGCCGCGCGGTCCGCGTCCGACCACCCGCCGGGGCGCAGCACCACGGAGTGCAGGCTCTCGAGCGGGTCCCGGGTGTACAGCGCCTCCCAGCCGGCCGCCCTCGCCCAGGCCGCGAACGCCGGGAACACCACGCCGAACGCCAACGAGTTGCCGTACACCTGCGGCCGGCGGTCGTCGAGGCCGGCGAGCTCCTCGAGCTCGACGGCGCCGTAGTCGTTGAACGCCACGTACCCGCCCGGCGCGAGGAAGGGGGTGATGCGCGCCACGAAGTCGAGGCTGCCCGTCGGCCAGGACAACGTGAGGTCGCCACGGCCGTGCACCAGCGCGGTGAGGGCGTCGCGCGCGACGGGGTCCTCCACGAGCTGGTCGAGCGGGGCGCGGACCCAGGTGACGTCGAGCGCGAGCTCGTTCTCGACGAGGCGGCTGCGGGTGGGGTCGCCGAGGAGCTCGGCGCGCAGGTCGTCGAGGGGGAGCTCCGCCTGGTGGGCGTCGGCGTCGACGGCGACCGAGAACCACTGCTCGAACCACCCGCCCGCTCCGCGCCACTGGAGGGACTTCGCGGGGAGAACGCAGGCGACGTAGCTTCCGAGGACGAGCGCCAGCGGCGGCAGCGCCACCGGGGCCCCGTCGAGGTCGGTGGCGGCGGTGGGATCGCGCACGTCGAGCACGACGGGGACCAGCAGCCCCCCGTCGACCTCGGCGCCCACGGCGGGGGTGGCGATGGCCTCGCGGAGGCTGCGCTCGGAGAAGTCGGAGAGGAAGTACCGCAGGCGGGCCAGCAACGCGCGGCCCGGATCACCCAGGTGCTTGCGCAGGGCGGCCAGGAAGCGCACGGCGAACTGGCCGAGACCGCTCCCCACCTCGAGCACGGTGACGGGGCCGTCGGCGGGGGCCACCTCGAGGAGGAACCGCGCCTGGGCCAGCGCGGTGGGCAGGTTGGAGGTGGCGTACCAGGGCACCTCGCCCGCGGTCCACGCGCGGATGCCGCGGGCCCGGAAGTATCCGTCGTGGATCTTCCAGACGAGGCTCCGGTCCGCCGGCGTGGGCCCTTCGAGGACGACCTTCATGGGCGCGGACGGTACCACGTCCGCCCCCCATCGCGCACTCAGCGGACCCACACCCCGTCGATGTCGGGGCCGTTGGCGACAGGATCTTCGGGGTACGGCGCGCCCGTGGCCGGACTCGTCCAGGCCGTGGCGGGGGTGATCCGTACGCAGAGGAACCCGTTCGCGAGGACGTCCTCTGCTGCGGCGTCACCGGGGTCCAGGTCCCCGAGGTCGAACGCGTCGCCCCCGGCCTCCGCCGACAGCGGATCGAGCGGCCGCTCCTCGGCGTGCAGCGCTACCGGCGTGAGGCCGGCGAACCCGTCCCAGGCCGCGGGTTCGCGCAGGAACTGGTCCCCGCCGTGGTAGGTGTGCGGGAACGCAGCGAAGGCCTCGCAGTCCGCAGACACCTCGACGACCGCAGGCTCCACGAAGACGCCCCCGGACCCGATCACGAACGGGTTCTCGAACACGACCAGCTCCGGGCCCGGACCGTCGAGGACCGGGACGCCGTCGGTGCCGAGCACGAGCTCGCTGGTGACGGTGAACACGTCGAGGGAACCGGCGGTCCATCCGCCGCCGCGTACGCCGTTGACGGCACGCCCGACGTCGCGGAACCCCGCCCCGGTGTCGCCGGGCGCGGAGACCACCTCCTCGAGGAGCCTGGCGCTGCTGGGGTCGAGCTCCGCGGCGCAGCCCGCCAGGAGCAGGGCGGAGACGAGGGGCTTCACGCGCCGACCGGGAGCAACATCGAGAACGGGAACCCACCGCAGCCCGCGTCGACGTCGGTCGTGTCGGCGGGGGTCGCGGCTTCCGCGGACGCGGCGTCGGGCGCGTCGTACGCCGTCTGGCAGTAGTACAGGTCGCCGTCCACCTCGACCCAGTCGAAGCGCGACCAGAGATCCGGGGAGTACGCGTTGTCGGGGCCGTTCTGCGCGACCAACCAGTCGGCGCCGAACGTGTCGATCTCGAAGGTGAGCGGCGCAGCCCCCGGGTAGGTCTGCGTCCAGACCTCCTCGGTGATCACGTGTTCGGTGCCGAACTCGTCCTCGTAACTGCCCACGATGGACAACACGGTCGGGGTGGTGGTGGGAGCTCCACTGTCGGTGGTGGTCTTGCTGTCGTCGCCGGTACAACCAGCCACGACCGCCAGGACCACCCCGAAGGACATCGTACGCATCATTCCTCCATTCGCTCGGGGTTGATCCCGGACGGCACAGGAGGAAACGTGCAGACACACGTGCCCTATCGCCCTGTGTCCCTTCTCCGGGGACATGAAAGGCAGGAATGCACGGCTGGTCTTCCGGCTCGCGGCTCGTCTCCCCCCCGCCTTCCCGCTCGCGCAGTGGCTTCGTGGGGGGGCTCAGGCACGCTTACGGTGGCGGGACCGCGCTGGAATCTCACCAGCTTCCCATGCCCGGCCGGAGCCGGGCGCCGTGCACCCATGATCTTCGCTGTCAGGGGCGGACTACCGTGGGCTCGGCCACACCGCAACCCTCACGCGCGGGGGAACGGCTGGCGAACGACGGGCTCGTACCCTGCAGCCCGGGCTGCGTTCAACACCCGCTCGAAGTCGTGATGGACCACGGCGCCCGCCTGTTGGGTGACCTCGTCCTCGGTGGGCAGGTCGAAGTCGTCGGCGCCGAACCGCAGTCCCTGGAGCGCCTCCTCGTTGCGGGTGAGGACGCTGGCGCGGACGTGATCGATGTTGTGGAGGTACAGGCGGCAGATGGCCAGCCACCGGAGGTACTCGCGCGTCGCGATCTCGGAGCCCCCGACCTCGGTGTTGTACGGCTTGAAGGTCCAGCAGAGGAACGACGGCAGGCGCCCGCCCACCTCGTTCTGGAAGTCGCGGAGCCGGCGGAGGTGCTCGAGGCGCTCGTCGAGGGTCTCGTCGAACCCGATCACCATCGTGGCCGTGGAGCCGAGCCCCGCCTCGAGGATGGCGCGCTGCGCGGTGTAGTAGTCCTCCACCGTGTACTTGAGCGGGCTGTGTCGGAGCCGGAAGCTGTCGGCCATGACCTCGGCGCCGCCCCCGGTGACCCAGCGCACCCCGTGCTCGGCGAGGATGCGGGCGCCTTCGTCGTACGTGAGCCGAGAGACCTTGCAGGAGTACATGAACTCCGCCACGGTCATCTCGTAGAACTCCATGTCGGGGTACCGGGCCCGGATCTTCTGGAACAGCTCGGCGTAGTCCAGGATGCGGAGCTTGGGGTGGAAGCCACCGTTGAAGCCCGCCATCCGTCCTCCGTGGGCCCGGAGTGCGTCGATCCGCGCGCACACCTGCTCGAAGGTGAGCAGGTACCCCTCGGCGTGCTTCGGGAGCCGGTAGAAAGCACAGTAGTCGCAGCGGGCGACGCAGATGTTCGTGTAGTTGACGATCGCCATCATCAAGTAGGTGGCGCGCCCCACCGGGTGCCGCCGATCCCGGGCGGCGGTCGCCAGCCGGGACAGCAGCTCGTCGCCCGCGTGCTCCCACAGCGTGCGGGCCCCCTCCACATCCAGGGGAAGCCCTGCTTCGAGAGCCGCGACCACCTGCGCGCATGCATCACCCGAGGACATCGGTCCCTCCGCCGTCTCCGTAACGTTTCCGATCGTTGACAACTGTGGCGTTGGCGGGTGGCTACGAGTCTCACCACGTCCAGGAGTCCTCCGATGTTGACCACCCTCGCCCTCTCTGCGGCGGCCCAACCCCTCGAGCTCGCGGTCCCCGCCGATCCCACTGCGCTCCTCGAGGACCGCGCCGATCGGGGCTTCGACCTGGGCGCGATCACCGACGAAGAACATGCGCAGGTGGTGGGTGGGCGGGAGGTCAAGTCCGGCCGGTGGGACGACACCGTCGGGGTGGTGTTCTCCAGCTTCTACGTCGGGTGCACGGGCACGCTGATCGGGCCGCGGGTGGTGCTCACGGCAGGTCACTGCGTCAACGGGTCCGACGTCACGCACGTCCTGGTAGGGTCGAAGGACTGGGTCGACGGCACCGGCGAGGCCTACGAGGTCGAAGACCTGGTCGAGTACCCGAACTCCCAGTCCACGCGGGACATCGCGCTGCTGTTCCTCGCCGCGCCCGTGGAAGGGGTGGAGCCCCGCCCGATCGGGATGGAGTGCATCACGGAGCGATACCTCGACAAGGGCGCTCCGGTGCAGATCGTGGGCTTCGGCGCCACCACCGAGAGCGGCGACGGCTTCAACACCGTCATGCACGAGGCCAAGTCCAAGGTGCTCGACCCGGTGTGCAAGGAGACCTTCATCAACGACGTGTACGCTGGCTGCTCCCCCGCCGCGAAGCCGGCCGGAGAGGTCGCAGCGGGCGGCGACGGCGTGGACGCCTGCTTCGGCGACTCCGGTGGGCCGCTGTACCTGCTCACCGACGAAGGCGACTTCGTGATCGGAGCCACGAGCCGCGCCTTCCTTGGCGTGAGCGCGAGCTACCCGTGCCGCGACGGTGGGATCTGGGTCCGCCCGGATGCCGTGATCGACTGGATCCTCGAGGAGGCCGGCCCGAAGCGCTCGATCGCGATGCCCACCTGCAACGAGGCGCCCGTCGCCGAGGCCGAAGCGCTCGAGGTCCGTGGGACCCGCGAGGGCTCCGTGGTGGTGGCGGTCGACGACGCGGACGGCGACGCAGGCGCGGCGACCCTGGAGATCACGGTGCCTCCGGAGCACGGCACCGCGGAGATCGACGGCGACGAGGTCCGCTACACCGCGGACGACGGCTTCACGGGCGAGGACACCCTGGTGGTGACCGTGACGGACGAGGGCACGGAGTGGGAGTACACGGGCGTGCCCGCGTCCGTTGACGTGGTGATCGACGTGACCGTGAAGCCGGCGGGGCTGCTCGGCTGCGGCTGTGACGCCGCCTCCGGGCCGTCCGCGGGCGTCGGGGCGCTCGGGCTCCTGGCCGCGCTGGGGTTGCGCCGCCGCCGCTGACACCGTCAGGGGTTGGTCGACACTGCCAGGAAGGCCTCCGCGTACGAGACCTGGGTGGCTCGCACGATCGCGAGCACGTCCGCTGCCGGGAGCGAGGTTCGACGGTCGGCCACGGTGCCCTCCGGAGTGTCGACCATGACCTCGAGCAGCTGGCAGCTGCCACCGTTGTCGGGGTCCCGCACCACGTGGGCGGCGAGGGGCGTACCCGCTTCGTCGCGGGCCCCGAAGGTCTCGTCGACCCCCCAGGGCATCGGCGACAGCAGGGTGACCACGCCGCTCGTGTCCACCACCACCTCGTTCGAGTACGGCGGGGCGTCGAGGCAATACTCCAGCAGCACGACGCCACGGTACCCCGCGGGCACCACCAGCGTGAACGGCAGCTGGTGGGTCACCCGCGAGAACGGGAGCTGCAGCTCCCTCGCGCGCGCCACGTAGCGGACGATGTCCTCCCCGAAGAAGCCGCCACCGCGCTGGTTCAGATCGAACGCGACCCACTCGCACGGCCCGTCGATGCCGCCGCCGCGCCGCGTCGCCGTCCCCTCCGAGCCGTCGGCGAAGCGCACGTCCACCTCATACCGGTCCTCGATCGCCGACGGAGGCAGCATCACGGTGGCGAGGCCGAGCGCGTCGAGCTCGACCCGACCCGCGGGTGCCTGGCCCTCCGCTGGGCAGAACCGCACCGCGGCAAGCCCGTCGTACCCGGCTGGCGCTGCGAGCGAGAACGGGAACCGCGGCCCGAGCCACCCGCGCTCGTACACGACCCAGCCGGAGACTCCGCCGCCGAGCAGCACCATCCACCCGAAGGTGACGAGCGCCAGCATCAGCTGCACCCCCACCTTCCGCGGGGGCCGGTCCGACAACCAGGCGCCCGCGCCCAGGAACAGGCCGCAGCCCACGAGGCAGGCCGCCACCACTCCCACCCCGCCGACCCACGTCGTCATGCCGCCATGATGCCACTGTCGGGCTGCTAGGATGCACCCGGGGGGCGGAGTGGCCGACTGGGACCGGACACAGCAGGCCGAGGCGCCGCCCGATCCTGCGGTGGTCTACCTCGAGCTCGGCGTCGGGTGCGTCAGCGCGTTCGTGGCGGCGGGCCTGGTCGCGGTGTTGCTCGTTGGCGCCACGGGGCTGGTGATCGCGTTCGCGCCCTCCCCCGGCCCCCTGGCAGGCGTGTTGGTCACCGTGGTGGGCTTCGGCGTGATGGGCATCGGGCTCACCCAGTGGACCTGGCTCCTGCCCGGGATCGCGGCGTTGTTCGTCCGCCGGCGGGCGCTCGCGCTCGGCCTCGCCATCGGCGGGGTGATGCTGGCGATGCTCAACGGGACCTGCGTCGCCGCCGTGATCGCCCCCTGATCAGCCGCGGAGCAGCACCGCGCGCAGCGCCTCGACGAGCCCCGCGCGCGGCACGGTGGTGGCCTCCTGGGCGCGGAGGTCCTTGAGCTGCACGGTGCCGTCGCGCCACTCGTTCCGCCCGACGATCACGGCGGCCCGGTGGCCCCGCTCGCCGGCGTACTTCAGCTGCTGGCCGAGCTTCTTCGCCTCGGGGAACACCTCGACCGCGAAGCCCGCCGCGCGCAGCTCGGCCGCGAGCGCGAGGTAGTCCCCCAGGCGGTCGGGCTCGAACCAGGGCACGAACACGTCGGCGGGCGTGGACACGGGCTTCACGAGGCCCAGCTCCTCCATGGCGGCGAGGAGCCGATCGAGCCCGAGCGAGGCGCCGATGCCGGGGAGCTCGGCCTTGGTGTACAGACCCGCGAGGTCGTCGTAGCGGCCGCCGGAGCAGACGCTGCCGATGCCCGGGAGCTCGTCGAGGAGGGTCTCGAACACGGTGCCCGTGTAGTAGTCGAGGCCGCGCGCGATGGACACGTCGACCACGAGCCGCCCGGGGACCACTCCGGCCGCCGCCGCCGCCGCCACCAGCTGGCGGAGCTCGGAGACGCCGGCCATCCCGATCTCGCTGCCCTGGACGAGGCCGGCGAGGGTGTCGAGGATCTGCTCGTTGGTGCCCGTCGCTGCGGTGAGCGCGACCACGCTGCGCGCCTGCTCGGGGGTGGCGCCCGCGGCCTCGACGATCTCGTCCACGACGCGGTCGGCGCCGATCTTGGCGAGCTTGTCGATCGCGCGCAGCACCGCGACGGACCGGTCCTGGAGGCCGAGACCGGCGAGGAGGCCCGTCAGGACCTTGCGGTTGTTCACGTGGATGGTGAACTTTCCGGCGAACCCGAGCGCCACGAACAGGTCGTGGATGACGAGGGCCGCCTCGATGTCGGCGGCGATCGAGCGGGTCCCGATGGTGTCGAAGTCGCACTGCACGAACTCGCGGTAGCGGCCCCGCTGCGTGTTCTCGCCGCGCCACACGGGGGCGACGTGGTACCGTTTGAACGGCGTGCCGAGCTCGGGGAGGTGCTGTGCGACGAAGCGTGCGAGGGGCACGGTGAGGTCGAACCGCATGGCCACGTCGCGGTCGCCGCCGTCCTGGAAGCGGAACATCTGCTTGTCGGACTCGGCGCCGCCTTTCCCGAGCAGGATCTCCGCGTACTCGAGCGCCGGGGTGTCGATCGGCGAGAAGCCGTACGACCGATACACCCGCTTCGCGGTCTCGATCAGCTGCTCCCGGGCCATCATGGCGGCGGGGAGGTAGTCGCGGAACCCCTTGAGGGTCCGGGGCTGGATGAGGGTGCGGCGCTCCTCGCTCACGAGGCCATCCCCTGCGTGAGCAGCCAACGCTCGCACTCGAGGGCAGCCTGGCAGCCGGAGCCCGCGGCAGTGACGGCCTGGCGGTACTCGTGGTCCTGCACGTCGCCGGCGGCGAACACGCCTTCGACCGAGGTGTACGTGTGGCCCGCCTGCGTGACGAGGTACCCGTTCTCGTCGGCGGCCAGCTGACCCCCGAGGAACGCCGTGTTGGGCGTGTGGCCGATCGCGAGGAACAGGCCGGCGCACGGGAAGTTGCGCTTCTCGCCGGTGCGCGTGTCCTGGAACACGACGCCCTCGAGCTTGTCCTTGCCGAGCACGTCGACCACCTCGGTGTGCCAGGCGAACGAGAGCTTCGGGTTCTTCTTCGCGCGGTCCTGCATGATCTTGCTGGCGCGCAGCACGTCGCGGCGCACCACCACCGTGACGTGCGACGCGAACTTCGTCAGGAAGGTCGCCTCCTCCATGGCGGAGTCGCCGCCGCCGACCACGACGAGCGGCACGCCCTGGAAGAAGAAGCCGTCGCAGGTGGCGCAGGCAGAGACCCCGCGGCCGCGGAGCCGGGTCTCGTTCTCGAGGCCGAGGTACCGGGCGGTGGCGCCCGTGGCGACGACGACGGCGTCGAACTCCTGCCAGTCCCCGTAGGACGGCTTGATGCGGAACGGGCGCTTCGAGAGGTCGATCTCCGCGATCTCGTCCATCACGAAGGTGGACCCGAAGCGCTCGCACTGCTTCTTCATGCGCTCCATGAGCTCGGGGCCCATGATCCCCTCGGGGAACCCGGGGAAGTTGTCGACCTCGGTCGTGATCGTGAGCTGCCCCCCGGGCTGCATGCCTTCGAAGACGACGGGCGGGAGGTTGGCGCGAGACAGGTACAGCGCGGAGGTGAGCCCGGCAGGGCCCGAGCCGAGGATGGCCACGCGAGCAGACAACGGATCCTCCTGGCGGGCGACCGGGCACCCGCGGTAGGACCGGCCCATAACCGATCGAGGCGCGATGGCGGACGACGTGATCGGCAGGGCGAGCGAGATCGCGGAGGTCCTCGGCGCGCTCTCGCGCGGGCCCGTGCTGGTGTGTGGACCGGCGGGCATCGGGAAGACGACGGTCCTGCAGGCGGCGGCGGCGCGCTGGGCGGGACCGGTGTCGTGGCTGCGGCTCCCTCCGGGCAGCGGCGACGACGCGTGGGGCGCGCTGCGAGCGCACCTCGAGGTGCCGGCGGACGGTTCCTTGCCCCGCGCCCTGGCGGCCCGGCCGGACCTGCTGCTCGTCGTGGACGACGCCGACGGCCTCTCGCCGCTCACCGACCTGCGGAGTCCGGGCCGCGGCGCGGCGGTCCTCGTCGGGGGACGGGTCCGCTCGAACGAGGTGCGCAGCGTGCTCCTCGGACCGCTCGCGCTCGAGCACGCCGCCCGCGTGTACCTCGCAGCCGCCAGGCAGGTGGCGCCGGAGCTGCGCCCGGACCCGAAGCTCGTCCGAGAGCTGTGTCGGCTGCTGGAGGGCTGGCCGCTGGGGCTCGCGCTCGCCGGACGCCGCATTCGGACCCTCCCACCCGACGCCCCCGGCCTGGTGGCAGCCCTCACGCGCTCGGTGGCGGGCGTGTTCGACGAGGTGACGGCATCGCTGGCGCCAGCCGAACGCGGCGCGCTCCGGGAGGCGGCGGTGTTCGAGCGCACGTTCGACCTCGCCGCGTTCGAGGCCGTGGTGGGCGCCGACGGCGAGGTGTTGGAGCGGCTCCTGGACGGCGGCCTCGTAGCGACCGACGCGGCGGGCGGGCTCCACCTGCCGGCTCTGCTGCGCGAGCACCTGGTCCACACCCACCCGCCCGGCGAGCTGCTCCGCCAGCGACACGCGACGTGGCTGGTCGAGGAGGGAGCGCGGCGGCGGAACCATTGGAGGCGGACAGGGGACGCGGGCCCGCTCGAAGCGCTGCGGTCGGAGCTGCGGACCGTGGCGGGCGTGGGGAGCCTGCCCGCAGCGTGCCTGGTCGCGGAGCTGGGCTTGCGGCGCGGTCCGCTGGTGGACCCGTTCGGACCGCCGCCCCCGGCGACGGTGGCGGTGGCGGCGATGCGCTCGAGGATCCTGCGCAGGCAGCTGCGTCCGGAGGCGGCGCTCACGTGGCTCGAGCAAGCACCTGTCCCCGCCGACCCCGTGGAGGCCGCGATCCTGGCGCGGGAGCGGGTCCACACGCTGCTGGCGCTGGGCCGGGGGACCGAGGCGGACCTGCTGCTGCCGACGCTGCAGGCGCCGGCGCCTCCGGAGCAAGCGGCCGAGTCGGCGCTGGTGGAAGCGGTGCTGCACCAGCGCCACGGGCGGACGGACCGGGCGATAGCGGCCCTCCGGGCGGCGATCGCCGTGGTGGATGCTTCCGAGCTCCCAGAGCTGCGGGCGCGGGTGAGCGCGCACCTGGGCGCCATGTTGCGCACCACGGACCCGGACGCAGCGGTGCGGTGGCTGCGGTCCGCGCTGGACTTCGCCAGGTCGGTCGGCGATCTGCGGTGGCAGGGGATCGTAGGCGGTTGGCTGGGCGTGCAGCTCCACGACCGGGGCGAGGGCTCGGCGGCCTCGGAGGTCCTCGGGGAGGCCGCCCGCACCGCAGCGCTCGCCGGCGTGGTGCCGTACGAGGTGCAGGCCCGGATCGTGCGGTCGGCGGTGTTCCTGGAGCAGGGGGCGGTTGCTGCCGCGCGCGCGGAGCTGGCGGCGGCGGAGGCGCTGGGCGCGATGACGGCGGTGGGGGAGGCGTCGCTCCGCGGGCACCAGGGGCTCCTGGAGGCCCGCGACGGGAACCCGGGCCGGGCTCTCCCCTTCCTGCGGGGTGCGAGAGAGCGCTACGCGGCCCTGGGCGCGTGGAGCTCGGCAGCGACCTGGGCGGCGCTGGCGGCGCAGTCGGCGGCGGCAGCGGGGGGAGACCCGGCGGTGGACCTGGGGCACCTGCAGGAGGCGACGGCGAGGGCGCCGGACCCGGCGCTGGCGCAGGTGCTGGCGGAGGTGCTGGCGGGCGCGGTGTCTCCGGGTGCGCGGGCGCTGGGGGCGGGCCGCGCGGACCTGCGGATGTTGGTGGCGCTGGCGGACCAGGCGGCGGTGACGGTCGACCGGAGCGGCCACCTGGTGACGCTGCGCGACGGGTCGCGGATCTCCCTGGAGTCGCGGCCGACGTTGACGCGGTTGCTGGCGGCGCTGGCGGCGGCGGGCCCGGGGGTGGAGGACTCTCGCGACGAGCTGCTGGCGCGGGGGTGGCCGGGCCAGAAGCTGGTGGGCTCGTCGGGTCAGGCCCGCCTGCACGTCGCGATCAGCACCCTGCGAAAGTCGGGGGTCCCGCTGGTCACGGCGGAGTCGCCAGCGGGCCTCGCCTATGCGCTGGACCCGACGGTGCGCGTCACCTGACGGGCCTTGCGGCGCAGGCCCAGCAGCAGGGCCACCACGACGGCCGGCGTGGCCCCCCCAGGCGTGGTCGAGCAGCCCGTCGGGGACGAGGTCACCGCGGGGCCCGCCACGTCCAGCTCCTCCGCGTGGCCCGAGGCCGAACGGTAGTCCCCCACCGTCGCCGACGGGTCCACCGGCGCGCCCGCCAACACCGCCTGCAGGTCCACGACCAGGTGCAGGGACGCCGACGCCGACAGGCACACCGACCGCGTCGTCCCCGCGCCAAGCAACGCCGATACCGCCACCGTCTGGCCCGGCGCGAAGTTCGATGCCGAGGTGTCCGGACGAGCCTGATCACACGGCCAGACCTGCAGGAACCCCGGCTCCGTCGGCTGCGTGACCGTCAGCACCAGCGCCGCGCCCTGCCCATCCGCTGGCCAGCCCGGCAGGCCGCCCAGGTCCACTTCGACCACCTGGCCCGGCTTCACCCGGCCGCGCGTGCGACCCTCCCCCGTCCGCGTGTCCAGCAGCCGCGACGGCGACACCCCCTGCACCGCCAGGCCGTCCGCGGTCCACACGCCCGTCACGTCCACCACCACGTCCGTCTCCACGTTCGACCACGCGCACACCCCGCCGCGCGACGTGTCCACCGTCACCGAGGCCGCCGCCACCTCGCCCGCCTCGAAGTTCAGGTTCGACGTCGGCGGCAGGGGCTCGTCACACGGCCACAACGTCAGGAACCCCGCGCCCTGCGGGTCCACCGCCACCACGGACAGCGTCGCGGGACCCGCCAGCGGCTCCACCAGGCGCCGCACCGTCGCGGCCGCCAGCGGAGCCCCGGACCGCGTGTCCTGCAGGCGCTCCGGCGCGACGGGGACGAACCCCAGCCCCGTGGGGCCCAACCACCCCTGGCGGTCCACCACCAGGTGGGTGGTCGCGCTCGGCCGGGCGCGGACGCCTCCGCCCCCCAGGCTCACGACCACCGCGTTGCCGACGGCCTCGCCGGCCGACCAGTTCAGCGTGGACGCGTTCGGCGCGGCCGTGCCGTCGGGCCAGGTCGTCAGGAACCCCGGCGCCGTCGACTCCGTCGTCGTGAGGTTCAGCAACACCCCCGTCGCACCCGCGGGCAGCGCCGGGTCGACGAGGAGGTCCGCGCCGCCGACCACCGGGCCGCCCGAACCCTGCCGGGTGTCCACCAACCGGACGGGCGCCGAGAGCGTCAGCCGCCCGGGGGCGCCCACCGGCGCCACGCGCCCCACCGGTCCGGGGTACGGTGCCGCTGCGTGTTCTCCGCAATGGGGTGCGCTGCCCGCGCCCGAGGCGTACACGCCCACGTGGTTCAGCACCGAGCGCTCCCGCCCGTCGGTCGGCAGGTTCAACACGCCCGCGCCGTCCAACACCATCGTCGAGGAGCCGCCGCCGTCCAGGCCCATCGCGTTCCACGCGCCCGCCTCGAGGAGCAGGTCGATCGCCTCGTCGCAGGTGAGCCCAGCGCTACCGCCGAAGCCCCGGCCGTCCCCCACCGCCAGGAACACCGTGCGGCCGTCCTCGCTCTGGCCCACCATCGTCCGGGGGTGGCGCAGGCCCGGCGAGCAGATGAAGCCGCCGTCCGCGATGCCGTACTGGCCCTCGCCGTCGCGGATCAAGGACCAGCGGCCCCCCACCACCTCCCGCATCCACGCCTCGGGGCGGGGGAACACCATCTCCGTCGGGAACATCTCCACGCGGTCGCGGCCCACCGCGAAGGTGCCCGAGGTGTCGCGGTCGCGGCCGGCCGAGACCCGAGCGCGGCCCTCCCAGCTCACGCCGTTCCCCACGTTCATCCCGAAGTCGTGGTCGTAGAAGTCCCCGTTGGTGGCGAGCTGCACGCCGAGCGTGGACGCGAAGCGCGAGGTCACCTGCGAGGCTCCGCCGAAGTCGTCCGGGCTCGTCATCCGGAACGAGACCCCGGGGGCGCAGGTGTCGATGGCGGCGACCCACACCCGCGTCGGGCCGGGGCGCACGGTCTCGACCAGGCGGATCCCCGGGTACGGCTCGGTCCAACCGTCGAGGGCGAACGCAGGGGTAGCGAGCAGCAGTCCGGTCACGGGTACCTCCCGCCCCAGAGGTGACCCGGTGGGGGCCGGCGCTCCACGAAAACCGGCTAAAGCCGGCCGAGCTGCTTCCTGCGCCACAGGTCGAGGTAGAACGCCGTCCCCACGACGCCGGCCGTCACGCTTCCGAGCGTGAACCACACCATCGCGCCCGACGGCCACACCACCACGGCGAACGCCGCGAGCAGCGCGACCGCCGTGGTCGCCAGCATCCGCGGGCCGACCACGAACGCGGTGGCACCGCCCGCCGCCGCCATGATCACGAGGTCGGTGAACAACAGCGCAGGGACCCCGATCGCGTACCACCAGGCGGCGAACCGGTGGAGGACGTGGGTACAGGCCATCCCCACGAACACCCCGGTGAGCTGGCGGGTGGCGTGGTTCGCGGTCAGGGGCCGGCGGAAGACCGCCATCAACGCGAGCGCGACGGCGTACGTCGACGTCGCGATCACGAAGCCCGTCCCTTCGTCGTACCCCTCGGGGAACGCCAGGACCACCATGGCGACCACCAGGAACACCAGGACGCCGGCGCCGAACAACGCGGCGCGGGTCCCGGCCGAGACCCCCAGGTCCATGTCCCGCACCAGCGACGCGACCTGCCGCCGCTCGCGCCGGGCGGCGTCGACCGAGGCCACCAGCGCCTCCGGAGCACCACCGAGCTCCGAGAGCTCGCGGAGGAGGGTCTCCGCACCCTCGACATCCCCGCGGCGGGCCAGCACCGGGATCATCGTGGTCAGCGCCGCGGCGAGCCCGCGCTGCACGGCCGGATCGGGCGCGACGCGCTGGGCCAACCGGAACGCGAACCGACACTCCGCGAACACCGCGTCCACCCGCTCGGCCGGAGCGGCAGCGAGCTCGCGCAGGAGGCCCTCGCCGACCTCGGCGAGCTGTCCCGCTTCCCGGCTCCGCAGGAACCCCTCGAGCGCTTCGCGCAGCGAACGGGCGTCGGGGTACCGGTCCGCGGGAGCCGCCGCCATCACCCTCCGCACCACCGCAGCGAGCGCCGCGGGGACCTCCGCGCCCAGGGCCGGGGGCCGGGCCGCGTGGACCGAACGCATCACCTCCTGCAGGGTGGCGCCGCCGTGGGGCGGGGCGCCCGTGAGCACCTCGACGAGGCAACTGCCCAGCAGGTAGCCGTCGGTCCAGGGCCCCAGCGGGAGCGTGAGATCGAGGAGCTCGGGCGCGAGGTACGCCGGGGTCCCTACGACGTGGCGGCGGGGTGCGCCGTCCAGCCGGCGGGCGACGCCCCAGTCCATCAGGTACACCTCGCCGAACCGGCCGATCATCACGTTGTCCGGCTTGAGGTCGCGGTGCACCACCCCCTTGTCGTGGGCGAACTCCAGGGCGCGACACACGGCGATGGCGATCTCCACGTGGCGCCGGAGGCGATCCTCCCCCTCCCCTGCCCACCACTCGTGGTCCGGTTCGTGGATCAGGGCGCGCCACGAAGCGCCCTCCACGCGCTTCATCACCAGCACCGGCGCGCCGTCCTCGTCGGCGCCGAGCAGGTGGACCGGCAGGATGTTCGGGTGCTCGAGCGAGCCCAGCACGAGGGCCTCGGCGACGAGCGAGCGACGCACGGGTTCGGGCGCGTCCGCGCGGGTCCGCTTGAGCGCCACCACGCGGTCGAGCGAAGGCTGGAGTGCGGCCCACACGACCCCCATCCCGCCTTCGCCGATGGGCCGCTGCAGGACGAGATCCGTGGCCCGGTGCGGCAGGTGGCCCGCGTCCTCGATCACCAGGAGCGGCAGGGTCGCCTGGGAGCCGTGGTGCGACACGGGCTTGATCGTGGAGTCGTGGGGCGCCTCACCGAGGCCGGCCCGCGTCCACAACACCTCGAAGGTCTCGGAAGCCACGCGGCATCCTACGCCCGGCCGCGGCCGCGTGGATAGGCGGGGCCGGGAGCCACCCATGCTGCAGACCCGCGCCGAAGCCACCCGGTTCACCGAGACCTCCCTCCACGCCGACGTCATGGCGTTCGTGGGCGCCCTCGCCGCCCGCCAGGACCCCCGTCTGCACGTCACGTCGTTCGGGGAGAGCCCCCAGGGCCGCGCGCTCCCGCTGCTGGTGTTGTCCGACCGCGGCGTCCGCACGCCCGCAGAGGCCCGCGCGGCCGGGCTCCCGGTCGTGTTGATGCTCGACGGCATCCACCCCGGCGAGGTCGAGGGGAAGGAGGCGTCGCTGGCGCTCGTGCGGGACGTGCTCGACGGCCGCTGCCCGGAGGTCGCCGACGCGCTCGCGCACCTCGTCCTGGTCGTGGTCCCCCTGTTCAACCCCGACGGCAACGACGCCCTGGACCCCGCCAACCGCAGGCTCGACCTGGCGAAGCTGTCCGGTCAGCTCGGGCCCGTGGTGGGCACCCGGACCCAGAGCCACGGCATCAACCTCAACCGCGACTACCTCCGGATGGCCGCGCCCGAGATGCGCCTG
>JBIKWC010000407.1:0-5436 GCA_044356535.1 Myxococcota bacterium | reverse complement strand
CCACGCCTTGCCACGCAGCCGCGCGCCCAGCAGCTCCACGAACGCCTGGAGCTTCCCGATGCGGTCGTCGCCGCTGATCACGTACTGCGACACCTCGTCGACCACGACGAACAGCGTGCGTCCGGGGGCTCGCGACTCGAGCATGTGCCGCAGATCGGCCACGGCTTCGTCGGCGCTCTGGGCCTTCCCGACGCCACCGGAGTTGCGCTCGCGCCACTCGAGCGGCGCGTTGTACGCCGCGGGGTCCAGGTGGTGCATGACCATCGAGAAGTGCCGCTGCACGAGCGCCTGGTGGGCCAGCTCGGACCACGGCCGACCGTGCACCGCCCGCGCGGTCTGGAGGAACTTCTCCCAGAGCCCGTCGCGTTCGAGCCGCACCTCCTCCCGGGCCACGACCTCGTCCTTCGCGTACCCGAGCCGCGCCTGGACCTGGCGGACGACAGCGGCGTGGACGTGCTCGTTGTCCTTCGCGACGGCCCCCACGTCGAACACGACGGCGAGGGGCGCCGTGCCGAGCGTCTGGTGGAGCCTCGCCCAGGACCGCCGGAGCTCGTCGGACTTCGGGGTCAGGTCCCGGGCGAGCCAGCGGTCGGCGAGCGGGCTGCCGTCGGGGAGCACCAGGCCGTCGAGCGAGAGGGCGAACAGCTTCGCGAACGACGACTTCCCCGAGCCGAAGAAACCCGAGACCCAACACCCGGGCGACGTGGCGCCCTGCGGGCTCGTGAGCTCGGCGACGAGGCCGTCGAGGAGGCGAACGTACTGCTCGTGGATGCCGTCGGGGACCTGCTTGTGGCCCGGGTGCCCCTCGGGGAAGCCGCCGGTGACGATGTACTCGTCGACCTCCGACCGGACCTTGTGCGGGTCGAGGTCGTGGAAGTACACGACCGGCGGGATGTCGCGGGTGAGGTCGTGGACGAACAGCTCGCGGATCGACATGGGGGCCTACGGGTAGATGCGCGGCCGGTAGTCCCGGTCGGGTTCGAGGATGGACATGAAGGAGAGGCCGTTCTCGCCGCGGCGTTCGCCCGGGTAGAGCAACACCACGGGCACGCCCTGCGTGCGGCCCGCGAGGTACTTCAGGAGCCCTGACGTGCGGTAGAACGGGTAGAGCGCGCCCGCGCGCCCGATGAGCGCGAGCATGCGCTGGCTGCGGTCGGGGTTGGCCTTCACTTCCGCGGCGATCCTGGCGGCGACATCGGCAGCGAGGCCCTCGGGGCCGTCGATCAGGTCGCCGAACGACTGCTGGAGGTGCCGCAAGACGCGGTCGAGGTCCCCGCGGTCGGACGCGCGCGCCTCCAGGCTCACGATCTCCTCGAACTCGCCTTCGGGGAGCGCCTTCAAGCGGTCCATCAGGAGCGCGTGCAGCGAGATGGGGAGCACCACCCAGCCGCTTGCGGCGAGCTTGCTGGTGAGCTGCAGGACGTGGCGGCGGAGCGCGAACTCGTCGGCGGGGGAGTAGGGGACGATCGCGAACTTGTCGGAGCTGCGCATCGTGCTGATGCGCGGACCGTCGGGATCCAGGAGGTCGTGTTCGAGCGCTGCGAACGCTTCTTCGAGGAGGCCGGGGGCCTTGGCGTACGGCGAGGTCATCCGAGGCTCCCGGCCCAGTCCACGAGGCTGTCGTGCCGCCACCCCGCGTCGACGATGTTGGCGGACCGCCGGAACGCGAACGCCCTGGCACTGCGCAGCCGGTCGTCCACGATGCCCTCGCGCAGCCCCACCGAGCGCAGGTAGGGGTTGTCGAGGAGCGAGCCCTCGAAGGTCAGGCCGCGCAGCAGGTACAGGAGGTAGGTGAGCGCGGCCTCGGACACCCGGGGAGAGGTGATGGGCCGCGGGTCGCGGGTGCCCGACACGATGCCGACGGCGTGCGCGCTCGACAGGAGCTTGCTCGCGAACTGCGTGCGGGTGGCGAGCGTGAAGCGGCCGGCCGTCTGGGTCTCGACCCACTCCACGACGCGGTCGCGGGTGATGGTGGGCACGAGCCGCTCGGGGAGGAAGTCCCCGGTGAAGTGCCGGTAGACCGGGTCGGTGAGCTGGGTGTGCCAGTGGCAGACCAGGGCCCGCTCCTGGGGCTCGATGGACCGCCAGGCGCGCAGGGCGCGGAGCGCGTCGGGCACCTCGTAGAACCGGGCGCGGAAGTTCTGCAGCAGGACCTCGACCCGGGCGTGGCTCTTGCGGCCGAACCACGCCTCCTCGAACGCGCGGTTGGCGGTGGGTGGGGGCTCGGCGGGGTCGACGTGGTCCCAGTAGGCGCGGGCCTCGGGGATGTCGAGCGCGCACTTCAGGATGCGCGAGTGGACCTCGGTGGTCTCGGTCATGCGATGGCCGGCCCGAGGAAGAACGGGAGCGGGTAGTGATCGGGGAAGGGGACCAGCGCGGCGGCGAGGCGCCTGGCGCGCACGTCGGGGCCGACGGGCAGCTCGCCCTTGATCCGGCGACCGCTGGCGCGGGGCTCGGTCTCGACGGCCCCGAGGGCGGACAGCTGGGCTGCGAAGGCGGCGCGGTCGAACGCGGCGTCGGGCGCGGGCAGGTCGGCGAGGGGCTGGCCGGCCAGCTTGAGATCGTGGATGCGGTCGGCGAGGGCCTCGTCGAGGTCGACCCCCAGGTGGAACAGCGTGACCATCCGGTCCCGCTCGGCCTGGGTGGTGCGGCGCTCGGCGTCGACGGCGATCGCTGCGGCGCGGACGAGCTGCCAGCCGGCCAGGGGCGCGGTGCGGGGCGCGAGGCGGTGGAGCAGGTCGAGGCCGGCGTCGGGGTCGAGGAGGTTGGTGCCCCACCAGCCGAGGCGCGACGCCTCGCCGGCCCAGGCCACGAGGCACTGGAGCTGGAGGATGGAGTCGAGGGTGGAAGCGGGAACAGCGCGCATGGGGGACTCACCGGGGGCGGAGTGTACCGCTCGCACGGGCGACGCAGTTTCGCAGAACCAGGACGCCCAACGGGGAGGGATCGGACAGGACGACCTGCAGATCGAGGCCGCGGATGCGCAAGCCATGCACCGATGACACCTGGAGCGGAGGTTATTCGCCCGATCTGAAGTGGAGGTGTGCGTGAGGATCCCGAACGATGCGTTTCAGGGACGAGAGGCAGTGCACTTCCTCTACGCCCGCGGCATTGGCGGTGAGTACGCCGTCGAGGTGCTGGAGCAGCGACTCGCCGACGGGACCTGGGCACGGCTTCCGGAGGACTGGCATCGTGGCAGACGTGCTCAGCGGAATCATGTACGACCGCCGGGCCTTGCGGCAGCTCGCGCCGCTCGGAGCGTGGCTCCTGACGCGGGGAGCTGCTGAGCTCCGAAACGCATCACGCGTTCCGCTGCTGATCAACCTCATGCTCACGGCAGACGAACCTGCGGCTCTGGCGCGCGCGGTCCGTGCCGTGGTTCGCGCCGGCGGGATTCCCACCGGACACCCCAACCGGGACTGGCTCTCCGACTTCTGGGATCGGATCGAGCGGTTCGAACCGGAAGGGCCAAACCCCACCGACGTCCGCGAGTTGCTCGAGTGCGCGGTGGCCTCTGGTCTCCACCACGACCCCTCGTTCCCCGATGGGCTCCGTCACCCCAAGCTGGCTGCGCTGGTGGCCGAGTGTTGGCTCCTCGGCCGCCCTGGCTTCGGGCATGACTTCACGGACCGGGTGTTGGCCCTCCCTCCACCCGCCAGGCTGGACGCACCCACCGTCCGTCAGCTCGTCGCCGTGGCCAGCCACCTCACGCACCGCGCGCACGACAAGGCGCACGGTCCGGACTGGGTCGAGGCCGTCGCTCGGGCGCTGGTTCACGAGGCTGGCGGCTTGCGCGGGCTCCGGCGGGAGCCCGAGGTCCGCCTTGGACTCCGCAGAATGGCTGCCTTGTCGGAGACGGCGATTCGGGTAGCGAGGGTCCTGACCGAAACGCTGGTGCCCGGGGAGACGCCCGCGCTCGCGATCGACCTGCTGGAGGCCCCAATCGACCCGCACTTCCAGGTCGCCGCCGCGCTCCGGGCCCTGGAGCTCACCGAGCCTGCACCCGACACAGCCTTGGCGCCCCTGCCGCCGGCCTACCTCGACACCTTGCTCCAGGTCCTCCACGCGCCGATCCGGCCAGTCTTCGGTGTCTCCGCCGACCACCTGTTTCGGGGCGCGACGACCGTTCGCTTCGGTAGGCTGGATGACGACCTCCTGGTCGACGTGCAGGCGGACTGCCTCATCGTCACCCCGGACTACGCAAGAACACTGGCCTCGTCGGGCCGAAGCCTGGAGGAGCAGCAGGCCCTCCTCGCGATCTACGCCGTGCACGAGCTCGTCCACCACCTCCAGCGGGTCGGCCAGAAGGAGGCGGTGACGCGACTGCGCGAAACCGGCAACGAGCACGCGCTGATGCACCTCGACCTTGGTGCCGACCACGCGGCTGCACTGGTCGTCAGCGCCGCAATCCCACGGTGGGGCCTGCTCTGGCTCAAGGACGTGCAGGGCCGCTCAATCCTCGACTTTCCGACCTCGCCGACCCATCCGTACGGGAGCCGGATGCGGAAGGCCGCGAGGCTGGTCGGGCTCCGTCTCGACTACCTGATGCGCACCCAACGCCCGGACCTTCCCCTTGGCGAGGGCTACGCATACGCGGCATTCGGAGCAACTGCCGGGCCCTTCCAGGTGCTGTCGAGCGGGCCGCTGACAGGCATCGTGGTGGAGGCAACGGCGACGGAGGAGCAGATCCAGGCCATCCTGGGCGCGCTCGATCCGGCCAACGTGTCGACGCGCGACCAGGGGGAAAGCGCAAGAGACCGAGCTATCGGCGCATCCCTGGAGCGGCTGGACCACGCGCTCAAGCAGTTGCTCCAGAGTCGGCGGTAGTCGCAAGCGGCCACATTGTTGGCGGGCAGTCGGACTACCTGCTGGGGCCGGGACAGGCGGATGCCGGAGGGTTGGTGGGTGCTGCGGCGCTCTCGTGCCTCATACAGCTGAGGCCCGGATCGGACGTGCGCCGCGCGGAACCCAGCCGACGCAGGAGCGTCGTCCGTGTCATCCTCCTGTTCGACGAGTGCCTGAAGGGCGGCCTCGCGCTGACGCGCAAGCGTGGCAGAGCGCTTGCGGGTCGTCGTGTCGTTCGACTCGTCAGCTGCCATCTCCGCGTGACGCTCGGCTTGCTCCGAGAGCTCCGCGGCGCGGACCTCCCGAGCCTCGGCTTCGAGCGCCGCCATCGCCTCCTCGATCTTCGTCTTGCGGGACTCCCGACGAGCACTCTCGACATCGCCTGGTGCTTCGAGGTGTCACCTTCACGCCGTCGATGGCGAGCACCCCGAACTTCACGAGGCCCATCGTCCCGGCGAGGCGGAGGACCTGCACGAACAGCTCCTGGAACTCGGCGAGGTTCTCGCGGCGGAAGGCGGCGATGTGTCGTGATCGGGGTGCTGGTCCGCGGTCAGCACGCGGAACGCCACGTCCTCCTGGGTCGCTCGCTCG
>JBIKWC010000122.1:0-19163 GCA_044356535.1 Myxococcota bacterium | reverse complement strand
CACCGGACTAGGTTGGAACTCGTGTATCGACGAATCGTGGTCGACCTGGGGACCTCGACCTCGAGTTCGACCTCGAGTTCGACCTCGAGTTCGACCTCGGTCTCGGCCTCGGCCTGCGGCTCAACTCCTGCGCGGGGCGCAGTGAGTCGATCCAGATTTCGATCAGCTCCGGTACGCGGGGGGTCCAAGGGGGAGCGCCCGAGGGGGTGTCGGGGGCGGCGCCCCTGACCCACCGGATCAATTGCGTCAGGGTAGGAACCAGCCGAGGTCTTCGGCGCGCCACGACGGCGGCGGGACCTCGCCGTGGATGGCGCCGTCGACCGCGAGCAGGGACCGGTCGATGCGTTCGATTCCGGCGCTCGCGACGTGGAGCAGCGCGGCGGAGAACCTGTTGTCCAGCGCCTCGCGGGCCTCGGCGACGAGCGCGCCGGCGACCGGGCTCCGGCGGGTGCGTCGCGCTTCGCGGTCGAGGTCGTACGAGCGGAGCCACAGGGTGGAGAGCGGACCCATCGCTCCGGCGGCGCGGATCGCGTCGTCGCTGAGGTCGAGGTGGTTCACGGCCTGCCGGGGCGGGTCGTCGCCGCGGGTCGCGACGAAGTCCACCAGCTCCTGTCGCACCCCGGCCCAGCGCGCGTGGGCCTCGGCGGCCGCGTGGACACGCGCGAGCGGGTCATCGAGCGCTGCCACCGCGATGGCGCTGGCCTCGGGCAGCGCGGCCTCGGCCTGTTCGGCGCCGCGCCGGGCCTCTTCCAGCGCGTCGGTCTCGAGGTCCGCCCACGCCAGGACCGTGAGCGGGTAGGCGGTGGTGGGGTCCCGGCGGCGCACGATCTGGGTGGCGTAGCCGCGGGCGTTGTCCGGGCGATCGATCGACCCGTACACCCACGCGACCTGCAGCATGGCGAGATCGGCGAGGCTCCAGAGCTCCCCGGTGGGCCCCGGGCCCCAGCCGGCGAGGTCGCGATCCCACTCCACGACCGTCCGCAGCGACATCACGGCGCTCTTGAGCTTGCCCTCGGCCACCCAGGACGCTGCGAGCCGGTAGCGGGCGTGGGGATACCGGCAGGCCTCCGCCGGGACGGATTCGAGCACGGACCGCTCGTCGTCGGCCCCCTGGAGCGCGCGGGCCCAGATCAGGTGGCCGGCGGCGTCGGGGTCGGCGACGCTGGGCATCGACGCCGCGACCTCCACCACGAGCGCGTCGTCACCCGACTGGTGGGCGAACCGGAGCGCGGCGGCGAGCACCTGGTCAGCGAGGGCGGGATCGGCCTCCCAGGCGTGTCGCCAGGCGCGAGCTGCGGCCTCGGGCAGCCCCTCGGCTTCGAGGCACCCGGCGAGCGCCACCCAGGCAGAGCCATCGGTCGGGGTGGTCTCGGCGCAGGTCAAGTGGGCCTCTGAACACCAGGATACCCCGAACCATACACCCTACGGCGGCTGGCTCGGCGTGGCGCGATTGATCCGGGTTCGAACGGCTTCGGTACGCGGGGGGTCCAGGGGGAACGCCCCCTGCCAGGGGGTTTGGGGGACTGGTCCCCCGAGGGGGTGTCGGGGGCGGAGCCCCTGACTCACAGGGTAGACACGAAAATCGCGCTTCGCTCGTTCGAAGCGCGAGCGAGGATCAATGGTGCGGCTCCGGTTCGGTGGCTGACCCGGCGGTGTGATGCCGGGCACCACGCGTTCCGCGGGGGATGCCCGGGCACCGGGGGTCGAACCGGACGCTGAGCCTCAGCCTGGCAGGCCCCGAGTGATTCGGGACGCCCCCTCCACGACCGGCGCCGCCATGATCGACAGGTCCCGCAGAAACGGCTCCGCCCCGAAGCGGGCGACGAGAGCGGAGGCCATGAAGCGGTCCGCGGAGGCCTTCGAGTCCCAGATGTAGAAGCTGGCGAACGTCGCGGTCTCGAAGTCAGCGATCCAGGTCTTGCTCAGCAGGCCCGGAACGGCGGCTACATCCTTGGCATAGGACGCCCACCTCGCGGCGTACTCGCTCTCGGGGATGTCGAGGGTGTAGGTGAAGATCTGTGCGTACGGCATTGGGTCGGACTCCGTGGTGGAACGTGGCGCTCACGGCCAGAGGATGGCCACTGGGCTTGCCCCCGAGTAGGCGCGAGGCTTCGATGTCGAGATAGGATGTTGCCTATGAGTGCGCCCACCCCCACGGGTCATCCGAAGCGTGGCACTTCCCGGCTGGTCTCCCTCGCGTACGTGGTGGAAGTGGCTCGCCAGGGCTCGTTCAGCGCGGCAGCGCGGGCTCAGGGGGTGACGCAGCCCACCGTGTCGGCCGCAGTGGCCGATCTCGAGGAGCGCCTCGGGGTGACCTTGTTCGTGCGGACGACCCGGTCGGTGACGCTCACCCACGAAGGAGAGCGCATCCTGCCGCTCGCGGTGGCCAGCCTGCGTGCGCTGGACGCGATCGAGGTCGAGGCCGCCCTGCTGCGCGAGCCGGAGCGGGCGCGGATCCGTGTCGGCTTCACACCCCTCGTGGGCGCACACCGGATCAGCGTCCTCGTCAAGCGTCTTCGGGAGATCCATGCGTCTGTCGACGTCGTCCTGGTCGAGACATCGAACGACGCGCTGGAGTCCGCCCTCGACGCAGGGACGCTCGACGTGGTGTTCGGGGCCGGACTCCGGACCTCGAAGCGCCATGGCCGTCTCGTGGTGTACGAAGACCAGCTTCGCCTCGTCAGGGTCTGGGCAGGACTTCGTCCCATCGAGATCGAGCTGGAAGAAGCCGCCCGGTTGCGTCTGCTGCTGACGGCGGACTTGTGCGGGCTCGCCACGGGCACCCGCGCCCTCTTCGCCGCCGCTGGTGTGGCCTTCGAGGCGTACGAGGGCAGGACGATGAGCTACGGCACCCTCGAGAAGTGGGCGGAGCTGGGGCTGGGCGGCGCGATCCTGCCGGAGTGCCACCTCGACGACAGCGGCGCGCATCCACTGCTATTGAGGCAAGGAAGGCCCGCCACCATCGTCGTCGAGGCGGTGTGGCGCAAGGATGCGGTCGCTCACTCGGCGACAACGCGCTTCGTCAGGTACCTCAAGGAGGTGAGGCGGGCCCGCGCGGGTGCGTGATGGCTGGATGCCCGGGCCTCTCGGGTCGATCCGGACGCAGAGCAACCGCCGGTCGCGATCTCCGATCGGTCCGCCCATGTGCGGGCGAGCACGGGGTTATGCGGCGGGGCTCGCCGGAGTTCCCATGACGCCCGAAGGCCGCCTCCGCCTGCTCGACGCTGCCGTCCGCGCCCTCGGGGAGCGGGGCTGGGACGCGCTCGACCTCGCCGACCTCGCGCGCGCTGCCGGCGTCCCACCCGACGCGTTCGCCACCGAGTTCCCACGCAAGGACCTCGTCGCCCTCGCGCTGTACGACCGGATCGCCGCCGAGACCTCCGAGCGCGCCGCCGACCTCCCCGACGGTTCCGCCGCCCAGCGCTGCGCTGCCGCCACCCGCATCAAGCTCGCCGCTCTCCGGCCCCACCGCGCCGCACTCGTGGGCCTCGTGCGCGACGCCCTCGATCCCGCCGGGCGCGCCTGGGTCGGCAGCCGCGAGACCGCCAGGGTCCGGCGCCGCGTGGGCGCCGTGTTCGCCGCTGCGGTTCAGGGCGCCTCCGACGCGCCCGCCGACCCCCGCGAGCGCGCGCGCCTCGCCCACCTCGCGTACGCGCTCCACCTGCTCGTCGTCCTGGCCTGGGTCCTCGACGAGGCCACCACCGAGGACGCCCTCGAGGCCACGGCGTCGGTGTTGTCGCTGCTCCCGTTCGCCGCCATGTTCCCAGGGGCGTCGGCTGCGGCAGAGCGCCTCGCTGCGCGGCTGCTCCCGGTCGCGATGGACCCCGGGCCCCGCGAGGTGGCGGGCGCGATCCTCGATCGGCTGTTGTCCCGGGCCCGGTTCGCGCCGGGAATCGACCGCGCCCGCGCCGAGGCCCTCGTCCGTGAGACCTGGGGAGAACGCGTCGCCGCCGTCGTCGCCGCGGGGGAGCCCCTCGAGCTCGTGCTCCCCGGGTTCCCCGCCAAGTCGCCCAACCCGCAGAAGGTGTTGGGGCGCCTCCCCGACCGCGCCGAGCGGCTCGCCCTCGCGAACCTCGAGGCGCTGTGCGCCGAGCTCGAGGGCCTGCATCCGGCCGGCGTGCGGATGGTCCTCGCGTCGGACGGCCACGTGTTCGTGGGCGCGGTGGGCGTCACCGACGAAGACTGCGACACCTACCGGGACTCGATCCGCGAGGAGCTGGCGCGGTCCGCCGCCACCCACCTGCGCTGGTTCGACCTCGGCGACGCGTCCTCCGAGCCCACTGCCGCTGCCCGGCGCGACCACCTGTTGTCCGCGTATGGCGAGCCCCTGGAGACGCTCCGCGCGCGAGGCTCCACGCCCATGGTCGACGGGATCCATCGGTTCCTGGCAGAGGATGCGCGCGGCGTCGACCCGTCGCTCTCCAAGAACCAGGCCAAGGAGCGGACCCGGGACGCCGCGTGGGAGACAGTGCGCCGCAGCCAGGCGTGGGGCGCGCTCGTGGCGGCGGCGTTCCCCGACGCGCTGCGCTTGTCCATCCACCCGCAGCCCGCCGGCAGCGCGAAGCTCGGGCTCCACCTGCTGCCCGTCGACGATCCGTGGCTCACGCCCTGGCACGGCTGCGCGCTGCTCACCCGCGCCGGCTTCTCGCTCGTGAAGCGCTCCGACCACCCGGACGCGCGCGTCGTGGAGGTGGACGGCCGGCCCGATCACCTCGTGGCGCCCGACGTGATCGCGTGACCATCGTCTCCGAGGCCCCGCTCGAGCCCTTCGGCGTGGTCGTCACGTTCGCGCCCGGCACCTCGTTCGCGTCCGTCGACGCCGCGTGGCTCACCGCGCGGGCCGAGGAGGCGCGAGTCGTCGTGTTGCGGGGTCTGGACCCGCCCGATCGCCTCGCGTTCTGCCTGGGCGCGCGGCGCCTCGGGCCCCTGCTCGCGTGGCCGTTCGGCGCCGTCAACGAGCTGAAGGTCGTGGACGACACGCCGAACTACCTGTACACCGACCGCGCGGTCCCCCTGCACTGGGACGGGGCGTTCGTGGGCACCCCGCCGCGGTTCCTGGTGTTCCGGTGCCTCGAGGCCCCTCCGCCCGGCGCAGGCGGCGAGACCACGTTCGTGGACACCACCCGGGTGTGGGCGCGGGCCACCCCGGAGACCCAGCGGCGGTGGCGGTTCTGGCGGTTCCGCTACACGACCGAGGCCCGCGCGCACTACGGCGGCACCTTCGAGGCGCAGCTCGTCGACCACCACCCGCGGACCGGCCAGGTCGTGTTGCGGTTCGCGGAGCCCGTGGACGACAAGAACCCCGTGCGCGTCGACGCCATCGGGCTGACGCCGGCGGAGGCAGCGGCGGCGACGGCGGAGCTCGAGGCGGCGCTGCACGACCCCGCGGTGTCCCTCGCCCTGGCGTGGCGCGAGGGGGACCTCGTGGTGGCCGACAACCTCGTGTTGCTCCACGGCCGGCGGCCGTTCGTGGGGTCGCGGTCCCGGCACCTGTGGCGGGTGAACGTGCTCCTTCCCGAGCGCGAACGGTTCGCGTGGTTCTGGGACAGCCTGCGCATCCGGCGCTCCGAGTTCCTCGTCGCCGAGGTCCCCCTGGCCCTCGTCCCTGCGCTGCTGCTCGCCCCCTCGGGTGCGCTGTGGACCTGGCAGTGGGCCGAGGTCCTGGCGCTGCTGGTCCTGTTGTTCCACTTCGGGGACATGATCAACTGTCTCGCGGATCGGGCGCTCGACCTGCCCTACAAGACCCGCACTGCAGAGGCCGTGTTCGGGCTCGGGGAGCAGGTGGTGCGCGCGCAGCTCGCGGTGACCGCTGCGGTGGCCGTGGGGCTGGCCGCGGATCTGTCGGTCCGGTCCGGGCCCACCTGGGTGTTGCCGGCGACGCTCGTGGGGCTCCTGCTGGGCGCGGCGTACTCCGTGGTCCCCTTGCGCCTGAAGGCCCGCGGCCTCCTGCAGCTGCCCACGTTGTGGGCCCTGATCTTCGTCGGGCCCATGGTTCTGGCCGCCTCGCCGTTCACGGAGGTGCCACCGGCCTGGTTCCTCGCGTTCGTGGCGGTGTACGGTGTGATGCAGCAGGGGACGGTCCTGGTCAACACGGCCGAGGATCTCCGCGAAGATCGGGCCGCCGGGCTCCGGACCTCCGCCGTGGCGCTCGGTCCCCGGGGGTCGCTCCGCGTCGCGGTGGTGGCCATCGGGCTCGGAGGTGGCGCGCTGGCGCTGTTCTTCGGCCGCCACGTGCCGCTCGTGGGCCTGCTGCCGCTGCTCGGCGGGGTGGGGTGGGCGGTGGTGGCGCTCGGGCGGGCCCTGCGGTCGAGCGCGGAGCCCGAGGAGGTAGCTCGCCGCGTCGCCCGCTGGATGCCGGCGTGGATCGCCGCCACCGCCTGGGGGACGCTGCTCGCGGCGGCGTGGGGCCGGTACCAGGGGGTCGCGTGGGGGCCCTGAGGTGGGGCCTCGCTGCCGCCGGCGTCGGGCTGGTGGGGGTGGTCGCGCTCGACGCCCTGTTGTGGGACTCGCTGCGGCCCCGGGCCACGCCCACGCCGCCCGTCTCGCCGGGGCTGCAGGGCCGGTCTGCCGCGGAGTGTGCAGGCTGCCACCCGGCGGTTGCAGAGGAGTGGCGGTCGTCCCGCATGGCGGGGAGCTGGTCGGTGGCCTCGTTCCAGACGGACTGGGCAGCGAAAGGCGGCCTGCCGTTCTGCCTCGACTGCCACGCCCCGCTCGAGGCCCAGCAGGACACGCTCGTGGACGGGGTGTGGTGGCCGCTGCCGCTCCAGCTGGTCTCGCGCGCCAACCCGGACTTCGACCCGGCGCTGCAGGCCGAAGGCGTGACGTGTGTGGCCTGTCACGCGCTCGCCGACGGGGTGATCGCGACCGGTCGGTCCGTCGCGGCCCCCCACGCCACCCGGACGGATCCGTCGCTGGCCACGCGGTGCGTACGTTGCCACCAGTCGCCCGAGGTCGCCCTCCACCCCCTCGCGCGGCCGATGTTCGACACGGTGGGGGAACACGCGCGCTGGCAGGCAGCGACGGGCGCGACCGAGGGCTGCGTCGATTGCCACCTCCCCGCGGTGACCCGGGCGGACGGGCGGGTGGGGCGCCGCCACACGTTCCGGGGGGGTTGGGACCCGGAGATGCTGTCCCGCGCGGTGTCGCTGTCCGCCGCCACCCGCGAGGGTGACACCTGGTCGGTCCGCGTGACGAACACGTCGGGCCACGGCTTCCCGACCGGGGAGACCACCGGCGGCGCCGTGGTGCGGTTCGTCGGGATGGGGGACGGCGGCGACGAGGTCGGGACCGGCGAGGTGTGGCTGGCGCGGCGCATCGTGGGCCCACCGTTCGTGGACGCTGGAGACACCTCGCTCGCCGCGGCCGAGACCCGCGTGGTGCAGGTGGCGCTCCCCGCTGCGGTCCACACGGTCCGGGTGGAGGTGCGCCTCCGTCGGTACGCGTTCGCCGAGCACCTGCGGGACGTTGCCGAACCCGCAGACCTCGACGTCCTCGTGGCGTCGTCGCCCTGATGGAACCTGGATCAATGTCCGCGGTTCAGGGCGTACAGATCGTCGATCAGCGTCAGGTGCCCGAGGGCACGGTAGCCCTGGCGGTCCCGGAGCCAGATCACCTCCCAGGCGGTCTCACCGTCCGGGGTGATCTCGCGCACCGCACCGTCCTGGCCGTACCCCTGGATCAGGTTCCCGTTGGAGAGCCGATACGCCTCACCGATCTGGGTCGCCCAGCGATCCGTCGAGACGTGGCTCCAGACCCGGGTGATCGTCTTCGCGACGTCGTCCACCACGTACTCCGCCGCGATCTGCGTCCCGTGTTGTCCCTCCATCTCGAAGCAGCCCGGCTCGCCGTCGCACGGGATGTGGGTGGAGGTCATCAGCGTGCCCTCGGGTGTCCAGTGGGGCCAGTGCTGGTACGCGAAGTTCGACTCCGGCGGAACGAACGTGTAGGGGTCGCCTTCCTCGAGGGCGCCGAACTGGCGGAGCGCCAGGCCCGTCGAGAGGTCGACCTCGAACACGGTGCTGTTGGAGAACTGGGACGCGAGCACCGTCCCGCGCGTCTCGTCCCAGTTGGTTGCGTTGAGCTGGCACTCCTCGCTGGGCCGACCGATGGAGGCCATGTGCGCGTCACAGTCCCACACCTGGGTAATGCCCCCGGCGGCGTCGACCTGCATGATCCCGTGCGACTGGCCGCGGAGCTCGTAGAAGAACGAGTCGTCCGGGCCCTCGCCATAGGCCTGACCGGCGTCGGGCGTGAGGTGCTCGACCACCCACCGGCCGTCGAGGGTCTGACGGGTCACCCGCTGTGGGCCGCGCGCGAACCCGAAGATGTCCTCGGCGTCGAACCAGATGTGCGTTCCGTCGCGCGACACCGACGGGTAGAACGAGAACAGTTCGTCGGGCACCTGGCGGTACCACACCACCCGCCCGCGTCGATCGAACACCTCGATCACGTAGGGCGCTTCGAAGGTGAAGTCTCCGGTCGCCATCGAGATCATGGCGTAGCCCTCCGGGGAGGCCAGCCCCTCTTCGAAGGTGACGATGCCCGGCTGCAACACGGGCGGCGGCAGCGGCCCGGTCGTAGCCGTGAGCGGCTCGCTGTACAGCGTCACTCCGCCCACCACGGCGACCGCGCGGGCCTCGACCATCGTCTCCTGGGGGATGCCGAGGAGCACGGCCACCCCGGTCGAGATCGTGGGGGCGACCAGCCATGCTTCGGACTCGAAGCGGTACTCCACCCAGGCGTCCTCGGCGCCGGGGTCGGTGAAGGTGGCGTGCACCATCAGCACCATGTCGGGGTCGACCGAGAGCGCGAAGTCGGCGAGCTCGACCGGCGGCACCTCCGCGGAGTGGGACGCCGACTCGGCAGTCGTGGTGGGGGTGCCGGTGTGGGGTTCGGGGTCGGGAGTGGTCCCGTCCTTCTGGGGGTCGGGGGACCCGCACGCCATCAGCGCGAGGAGGGACAGGGACCAGGACTTCGGGAGGGGCATGGGAACCTCGGGGTGGCTGGTCCGAAGCTAGCCGCGCCTCTCCGGACTACCCCGTTCAGCAGATTTCAGCCCCTTTCACGGCGTCAGCCTCCCCGGTTCAAGGCATACAGGTCGGCGACCAGGGAGAGGTGACCCACCACCCGGAAGCCGCCGCCGTCGCGGGGCCACTCCACGTCCCACGCCGTCTCGCCACCGGGGGTGACCTCGCGCACGGCGCCGTCCTGGCCGTACCCCTGCACCACGTTCCCGTTCGGCAGCCGGTACGCCTCGCCCACCTGGGTGGCCCACCGGTCGGTCGAGGTGTGGCTCCAGATCCGGGTGATGGTCTTCGCTGCGTCGTCCACGACGTACTCGGCGGCGACCTGTGTCCCCTCGAGGCCGCGGTTCCCGTTGCAGTCCGGCCCCGACACACACGGGAGGTGCGTGGACACGAACAGCGTGCCCTCCGGCGTCCAGTGGGGCCAGTGTTGGTACGCGAAGCCCGACTCCGAGGGGACGAACCGGTACGGGTCCCCCTCGGTGAGGGCGCCGAACTGACGGACAGCGCTCCCGGACGCGAGGTCGATCTCGAACACCGTGCTCGTCTCGAACTGCGAGGCGAGGAGGGTGCCCCGCGCCTCGTCCCAGTTGCACGCGTTGAGGGGGCAGTCCCCGCCGGAGAGGCCGATGGAGGTGAGGTGCGCCTCGCAGTCCCACACGAGCGACGACGCGCCCGACGCGTCCACCTGCGCGACGCCCCTGGGTCCGCCCCGCACCTCGTAGAAGAACGAGCCGTCGGGACCCTCCGCGTACGCCTGACCTGCCGACGGCGTGGGGTGGGTCACCTCCCAGCGGCCGTCGAGCGTGCGGCGGGTCACCCGGGGCGGCCCGCCGGCGAACCCGAAGATGTCCTGGGCGTCGTACCAGAGGTGGGTGCCGTCCCGCGCCACCGAGGGGTAGAACGAGAACAGGTCGTCGGGCACCTCGTGGTACCAGACCACCCGCCCGGCGCGGTCGAAGAGCTCCAGGAAGTAGGGGCCCTGGTACGTGTAGGTGCCGGTCGCGACGGAGACGAGGGCCCAGGGCTCCGGCGAGGCCAGCCCCGCCTCGAAGGTGACGACGTCGGGCCGCAGCACCTGGGGCGGCAGCGAACCGGTCGTAGCCGACGCCACGGGGCTGTACAGGATCGCGCTGTCCACCACCGCGACCGCGCGGGCCTCGACCCGGGTCTGCTCGGGGATGCCGAGCAACACGGCCTCACCGCTGGCGGTGGTGGGCGCCACCAGCCAGTCGGAGGTCTCGAAGCGGTACTCGACCCAGGCCCCGGTCGAGCCAGGGTCGGTGAACCTGGCGTGCACCATCAGGACGACGTCGGGATCCACCGACAGCGCGAAGTCCTCCATGCCGAGGACCTCCGGGGTCCCGGTCTCCAGCGTCGTCCCCGAGTCCGGGGGTGTGTTCTGGCCGTCGTCCTTCGCGGGCGCCTCGGGGCGGCACGCCGACAACAGCAGCAGGGACAGGGACATCGGGACCTCACCGGGTTCATGGTAGCTTCCCCCATGGTCCGGCCGGTGGTCCACATCGTCGGTGGTGGCATCGGTGGGCTCGCGCTCGCGGTGGCGCTCGGGCGCCGCGGGTGGCCCTTCGAGGTGTACGAAGCGGCGCCGTCGTACGCCGCGGTGGGCGGCGGGCATTGGCTGTACGCCAACGCGCTCGCGGCGCTGGACGCGATCGACCCGGCGATCACGGCCGACCTCGTCTCGCTCGGCATGCCGTTCGAGGGGTTCTGGTTCGAGACGGTGGGCGGCTGGCGGCTCTTCCGGGAGCCGACGACCCACTACACGCCGCATCCGGGACACGCGCCGGTGGTGCTGAAGCGCTGGGACATCATCGACCGGCTCGCTGCCCGCGTCCCTGCGGAGCGGCTGCACTTCGGGCGGCGCCTCGAGCGCGTGGAGGGGGACACGCTCGTGTTCACCGACGGGGACCGGGTGCACGCGCCGATCGTCGTGGCTGCGGACGGCATCCACTCGGTGGTCCGGCGGGATCGGATCGGGGGCCACGCCCCGCGGTTCTCCGGCCAGACGGGCCTGTGGGGCATCGGTCCGGGGACGCTGCCCGGAGACGCCGCCCGGCACTTCACCGAGTTGTGGGGCGACGGCGTCCGGATGGGCTTCACCGCGGTGACGGGCGGCGCGGTGTACTGGTTCCTGGTGGTCCGCGAGCGGGAGCTCCCGACCGATCTCGAAGCCCGCAAGGCGCTGGTGCTCGACCGCGCGGCACCGTTCCCGGCGGCCCTGGTGTCGGCCGCCCGGGGCACCCCCGCCGACCGGATCCACGTGAACCCGCTGTGGGACCTGTCACCGCTGCGCCGGTGGTGGGTCCCGGGCGCAGTGGGTCTCGGTGACGCCGTCCACGCCACCACCCCGAACCTGGGCCAGGGGGGCTGCCAGGCCCTCGAGGACGCCGTGGCCCTCGCGGGTGCGCTGGACACCCACCCAGACCCGAGCGACGCCTTCGCTGCGTACCAGGCGGCGCGCTGGCGGCGGGCGTCGGCGGTGACGCTGCTGGCGCGGTGGCTCGGGGACCTGGCGCAGCTGGGAGGGCCGCTCCGGCACTTCCGCAACGTGCTGGTGGGCACCACCCCCGCCGCCCTGGTGCGTCCGGTGCTGCGCTGGGTGATGACGCCGCCCTGACCTCGCGCGGCGATATGCGGTCGTGATGTGGCTCTTCGCGTGCACCACCGAACCCGTTCCGCCCGCCGACCTTTCGCTGCCGGAGCCCGGCGACCTCCCGGCGCTGGCGGCGCCCCCGGATCCGTTCGTCCAGTGGGCGGACGGGGCGGTGGTGAACCACCCTGCGGAGTGGGACGCTCGCCGCGCCGAGCTGCTCACCCTGTTCGCGGCCTACGAGTACGGCGCCGGACCGGCCCTGCCCGAGGTGGACGTGGTGGTGGAGCGCGACGAGCCCGCAATGCGCGAGCTCACCGTGACGTTCGCGGGCGGTGCGCTCGGCCTGCTGGTGCTGGTGCCCCCGGGCCCAGGCCCGCACCCGGTGCTGCTGGGCCCCAACAAGTGCGGCAACGAGACGGTGGCGGCCGGGCTCGGCGTCGCGCCCACCACGAGCTGGGTGGAGGACGGCTGCGTCCCGGGCCAGGACCCGGGGTGGGCGACCGACGAGGTCCTGGACCGCGGGGTGGCGCTCGCGACCTGGCACCAGTCGGACGTCCAGCCCGACGACCCCGGAGATCCCGGCCTGCGGGCCGTGCTCGACCCTGGAGTGCCCGCGGAGCGCGCGTGGGGCGCGGTCGCAGCGTGGTCGTACGGCGACGTGGCGGCGGCGGCGGCGCTCCGCGAGGTGCCGGACCTCGGGCCGATCGCGGTGTGGGGGCACTCGCGGCGCGGGAAGGCGGCGTTGTGGGCCGCGGCGCTCGATCCCCGCATCGACGGGGTCTGGGCCCACCAGTCGGGCACGGGGGGCGCCGCGCTGGCCCGGAGCCTGGCCGGCGAGCCCATCGGCGCCATGAACCTGCTGTTCCCCCACTGGTTCCCCGCCTGGTTCCACGCGTTCGCGGACCGCGAGGTCCACCTGCCGTTCGACCAGCACCTGTTGCTCGCCACGGTGGCGCCGCGCCCGCTGCGGATCACCGACGGCGCAGACGACGCCTGGGCCGATCCGGCGGGCGCCGACCAGGCGGTGGCGCTCGCGGAGCCGGTCTTCGCGTTCCTGGGGGGGGCGCCGCCGGTGCGGGAGGTCCGTCCCGGCGGGCACGAGGTGTTGCCGGAGGACCTCGCGGCGGCCGCAGCGTGGTGGGCCTCCGTGTCCCCGTGAGGAGGTCGCTCAGCGCGCGGGCACCGCAGCGAGGGACGCCGCGAACGCTGGGAACCCCGACCCTCACGGGCTAGCCTGCCCGCGCCCGGGTGCTGCGCCCCGGCGCTGGAGCACCCGTGGCTACCGACCGTCGCGCGTTCCTCTCGCTGCTCGCCAGCTCCCTGCTCGCGCCCGACGCGTTCGCGGGACCGGACGGGCGGCCGTGCCACCCCCCCCGGTACGAGGCCTGGACGGGCCGCCGCGAGCGCTGGTGGCCCGAGCGCGTCGGCGCCCACGGCTTCGTGAACTACTACGGCGAGCCCTTCTCGTTCGACGACGCGCTGACCGTGCCCCAGGACGGCTTCCCCTCGTGCCTCGTGTGGGGCGCCGAGCTCTCCACGCTCGACGATCGAGGACCCGTGCGCCGCCACCTGCAGGCCACCACGTTCGCCGGGGCCCCCGCGTCCACGAACTGCCACCGCTGGCCCTCGGAGGCCGACCGCGAGCTCGAGGTCCGCGCTGCGCGCCTGCTCACCGAGCTCCGCGCAGCGTGCCCCGCCCCCAGCCGGCCCGCACCCCGGCGGTTCGTGGCGGTCGCGTCGCACCACTCGAGCTCCGATGTGTACCGGCGCCCCGACGAGACCCCGGCGACCGCCGTGCGCATCGACGGCCTCCACCAGGTCATCACCCACCGGCCCGAGTGGCGCCCCGAGGCCCTGAACGGCGCCCCCCACGCGCTCGTCGGCGCGGGCATCAAGGTGTGCCACCTCAACGAGGTGTTGTGGGAGAACCGGCTCGCGCTCGAGACCCAGGGCTCGTTCGACGGCCAGTCGCTCGCGGGCGCCATCTCCACCGGGACCCACGGCGCGGGCGCCGACGTAGGCGCGATCGCGGACTCCGTGCGGGCCATCGTCGTGGCCACGTGTGTGCCCGATCTCGTCACGGGTGCGCCCACGTGGCAGATCCTGCAGGTGGAGCCCGATCCCGCGGAGGCCCTGTCCGACCCCGCCCGCTTCCCGACCGAGCGCGGCGGCGCCACCTGGCGGCTCGTGCAGTCGACGGCGCTGTTCGAGGGCCTGCTCGTCCCCATGGGCACGATGGGCGTGATCCTGGCCTACGTGGTGCGGGTGCGGTCCGCGTACTTCCTGCGCGAGCTGCGTGTCGGCCGGCCGTGGAGCGAGGTCAAGCAGAACCTCACCGAGCGGGCCCTGTTGCCCACCAACGGGTTCACGCCCGTGGGCTGGCGGTACGAGCTCGCGGTCAACCCCAACCGCTCCCGCAAGAGCGACGACTGGGTGTGCACCGAGGTGTACCGGGACGCCTGGGACTACGATCTCGACTACCTCTCCGAGGTGCGGGCCGTCCCCGACAAGTGGCTGGGGGACGTCACGCGCAACGTCAACCTCGGCGGGGCCCTGTCCAACACCATCACCCGCGCAGCCGACGACGGGCTCGCCAAGGGGCGGCGCCTCGGCTGGTTCGCCGACCGCTGCTACCGGGTCCTCAAGCTCGGGCAGGGCGAGTACGTCCAGGCGTGGGGGATGGAGGCGATGATCCCCGCCGAGCGCGGCGCGGAGCTGATCTCCTGGATCCTCGAGCGAAACCCGACCCAGGGGGAGTTCCGCCGCGGTCACCCCCGGGGCCTCCGGCTCCTCAACCCGTTCGGCGTCCGGTTCGCGCGGGGCCGGCAGGGGTTCCTCTCCCCGACCCGCCGGTACGTCGACGGGCAGCCCGGGCTCACGTGTACGGTGGAGCTCACGGACCCCGTGAAGGACGGCGACGAGAAGAACCTCGGGCCGCGCAAGAACGGGAAGCCCGCCAGCAAGGCGCTCGTGGAGAGCTGGGCCGAGGCCTTCGTGCAGGAGTTCGGACCGGACGCCCGGTTGCACTGGGGGCAGCTCCAGGGGGCCTACGGGGAAGCGGAGCTGCGCGCGGGGTACCCGAACGCCGACGTGGAGGGCTTCTACCAGGCGTTCCGCGCGCTCAACCCCTTCGGGCTGTTCGACAACGCGTTCTGCCGGCGGGTCGGGTTCGCCCAGCGGCGCGACGCCGACGCGAGCCCCACGCTGCTGACGCCCGCCGCCACCCCGACGGAGGCCGGGTAGCCCGCAAGGGCGTCGTCAGGGGATGAGCACGGTGGGCGCGCAGGGCTGCAGGATCGTGCTCGTGAGCGGCACACCCGTGACCGTGTGGACCCCGGTGACCAGGCTCGTCATGCGCGCTGCGGGGCGGCCGCCGATGATCACGGTGGGCGAGCCCACGGTGATGGCCCCGGTGATCACGGGCCCCGTGACGAGGTCCCCGACACACGCTGCCGGCAGGTTGCAGATCAGCACCATCGGGTTGCACGGCGGCAGGATCGGGTCGGCGGTGGGGGTCATGTCCGACAGGCGGGCAGCGGGGAACATCGAGCCTCCGAGGCAGAAGGTCCCGAGACTGTAGCACACCGCGCCGTCAGCCCGGTGGGACCGCGGAGAACCGTCCGGACACGGGCTCGAACCCCATGGACACCGCGCCGCACCGGCCGTCGCGGTTGCGGGCCACCACGATCGTGGAGCGGCGGACGTCGCGGACGGAGGGGCCCGGGGCGTCGGTGGCCAGCACGAGGACCACGTGAACATCGTGCTCGAGCGGACCGAGGCCCCCGAGCGCGCCGCCGTCCCACGCGGCCTGCAGCGCGTCGGCCGACCGCAGGTGGGCGCCCGGAGGGGCAGCAGACACCATCACCACCGCTGCGCCGGGCCAGTCCTGGCCCAGCACCGCGCCGTGGGCAGCGTCACGGAGGGTCGCGCCGAGCTCGCGGAGGCCTCGCTCCGGATCCTCGGTGGCCCAGCCCTCGACCGCGTCCACCACGACGAGCGGGGGCCGGCCCTGGTGGGCGTCGGACACGGCCCGGATCCGCCGGAAGAGCTCGTCGCGGGTCCGCTCGGGCGCGGGTGGGGACCACAGGTGGAGCCCAGGTGCGTCGTCGATCAGGTGCCGAACGCCGTCGTCGACGTTGGTCGCGCTGCCAGCGCCCTGCAGCAGCTCCACCGCGCCCAGGTGCTCCGAGCGGGCGGCCACGAGCCGCGCGACACCTTCGTCCGTGCCCATGCGGGTCAGGACGTACAACACCGGGTGGCGTGCGCGGGCGACCTCGGCGGCGAGCTGCAGCGCGAAGGCGCCTCGACCCGACCCCGAGGTCCCGAGGACCAGCACCACCCGGCCGGGCCACATGCCCACCAACAGCTCGCCGAGCGGACCCCACGAGGGGTGCGTGGTGGTGGGGGTGAGCGCCCCGCTCTGCGCCAGCGGGCCCGCGCCTCCCGGCAAGGGGAAGAACGGGTGGCGCTCGGCGGTGTGGTGGCGCTGGGTGAAGCGGTCGGCGACCTCGGCGATCGCAGTGCCCGCGAGGAGGTCCGCGGCGCGGAGCTGGCGATCCTGCTCGGCCCAGCTCGCGAGCTCCGTCAGGGCGCGCTCGGGATCGACGGGCGCGCCGATCCCCGCCAGCCAGCGGTACCCGCCCGGGCCGATCGCGGGCACCTCCGCGGCGCGGACGGCGTCGAGGGAGCGGTCGGCCACGATCCCGACGGCGCGGCGCGGGTGTCGGGCCCACTCGCCGATGCGGGCAGCGACGTCGAGAGCGACGGCGCGGGCGAACGGGACCCACAGGCGCCACCGGGGCCCCGGGGGCTTCTCGCCCCACGGCTGCTCGTGGAAGCCCGTGGTGTGGGCCACGAACGTGTAGGCACCCCACCAGCGCTGGAGGTGGGTCGCGTCGAGTGCCGGCTCGTCTTCGTACTCGACGACGAGGCCGTGGACCTCCTCGACCCGCAGCGCGGTCTCGCGGTGGGCGAGGGACTCGTCGCGCAGGACCACCCGGGTGTCCTCCCGGTAGCGCGCGAAGGACCACGCGGGGAGCAGGGCCGATGCGGCGTCGACGCTGCCGCCGCCGGGCCAGAGCTCGGGCTGGCTCGCGTGTTCGAGCAGCTGCGCCCAGGTGACGGGGCCGAACTGCCCGCGGGTGGCCCACCGGGCGGGCGCGGGGAAGCGGGTGAGGAACAGGGTCGGGCCCTCGGGGGGCAGCGGTTGTTCGCCGGGGCGCCAGCCAGCAGCGGGTACAGGTTCCACGCGCGTCACCTAGCCGCTGCGGGGGCCCTCGCCCAGGGCCCACACGGTGGGGAACACGCGCGGGGCGCGCCGGGTGCGGGTGCAGCGGGTGTCACCGGCGAGGTAGCACGCGGTGAACGCGCGGCGCGGCGCGTCGGTGGTGTTGGGACCCGACCGGTGCCACAGCAGGTTGTGGATGAGCACCACGTCCCCCGCGTGCGCTGGCAGCTGCACCACCTCCGGCGCGCGTTCCGCCACGAGCGCCGCAGGGACCAGGCCCCCCATCGGCGACGCCAGGCCCCATCGGTGGCTGCCCGGCACGACCTCCAGGCACCCCGCCTCGACCGGCGCGTCGTCGAGGGCGGTCCACAGCTGCAGCTCCGGGTCGCGGTCCAGGCCCCAGAACCGCCCGCCGTCCTGGTGGAAGGGGATGTTGCTCCCGGTGCGCGGCGCCTTCGCGAACACCGTCGCGCGGTACAGGGTGACCGCCCCGGGGAGCACGCGGCGCACGAGGTCCGCGAACCGTGGCTGCGCGAGCCATGCGAAGAACAGGGGGTCGCGCTCCAGGCGCTCCACTTTGCGGTAGGGCGTGTCCGGGCCCGTCCAGCCGTGGCCGAATACCAGGTCCTCGTACCGCCCGGTCACCGTATCGGGCTGAAAGAACAGCCCCGGATCCGGCAGGATCCCGGTGGTCAGGGCCACGTAGCGGGCGCGGAGCGCGTCGAGCTCGGCGGGGTCCGCCACCCCGGGGAGGTGGGCGTACCCGTCGCGGCGCCAGGTCGCGATGGCGTCGTCGAGCTCGGCGGGAGCGAGGTCGCGGCTCACCGGGCGTAGCTCGCGTCGGTGCCCACGCGGGCGAGGTAGCGGTCGCGCACCTGCTGCGCGAGGTCGCCGGGGAACGGCAGCGCGCGGGCCTGCACCGCCGCCTCCAGGTGCTCGAGCGTGCCGGGGCCCACCAGGACCGAGTCGACGCCCGGGTGGTGGAGCAGCGCGCCGTACGCCAGCGCCACGAGCGACCGATCGTGGGCGGCGGCCAGCGCCCGGAGCTCCTCGACTGCGGCGAACAGGGTGGGGCTCCAGTACCGGCGCCGGTACAGCGCGTTGTCGAAGCGCGAGCCCTTCGGCACCTGCTCCGCGTGGTGGTGCCCGGCGAGGAGGCCGCCGGCGAGCGGGTTGTACACGGTGGTGTGGAGGCCCACGTCGGCGGCGAAGCGGAACCACTCGACCTCGAGCTGGCGCACGAGCACGTTGAACAGCTGCTGCGCCGCCACCGGGGGGGCCATGCCGGCTGCGCGCGCCAGGTGCAGCATGCGCTCGACCTGCCACGAGGCGTGGTTGGAGACGCCCCAATCGCGGATCTTGCCGGCGCGCTGCAAGGCCTGCAGCGCCTCGAGGCTCTCGGCCAGCGGCGTCTCCGGGTCGGGGACGTGCAGGTAGTACAGGTCGATCACCTCGGTGCCGAGCCGGCCGAGGCTCTCGTCACACGCGGCCAGGATGCGGCTGCGGGACAACCCCTCGGGGCGGCCACCCACGCGGCCCGCGCCCACCTTGGTGGCGAGGTACACGGCGTCCCGCCGCCCCCGCAGCGCCTCGCCGACGATGCGCTCGGAGGCGCCGTCGGTGTACGCGTTGGCGGTGTCGATCCAGCGGATCCCGGCGTCGAGGGCGCGGTCCACGAGGGAGAGGGCCTCGGCGCGGGGCGTGCGGCGCCCGAAGTTCATGGCGCCGAGCACGAGCGCGGCGGGGGACGTGGTGCGGCGGGTCGGGGTCATCTGCTGCCTCGCGCGCTACGTAGCCCGATGATCCATCCCTACAGTGACGACGGCCTCCGGCGGTGGAACCGGGGCGAGTACCAGGTGCAGCTCCTCGTCCCCAGCCGCGAGCGGCCCTACGGCTGGTGCGACGGCACCGACGAAGACGAGGCCGAGCTCCGCGCGCGCTCCGACGAGGAGGGCGAGGCGGCGCTGCAGATCGACAAGCGGCTCCTGCGGACGGGTCGCCAGGTCTGGACGCTCCGCACGGCGGCGAACGCAGGCGACGAACCCGAGACCGAGTGACGGAGCGGGAGGTCGAGGCCCTCGGCGCGGACGGGTGGTTCGTCCGCGAGGGGTTCGCTGGCGCAGCCGGGGCTGCGACCTCGGTCCGTACGACCACCGTGGACTGGCAGGGCGCCGGCGTGTCGAGGTCGGGGCACCGCGACGCGGCGATCCGGGGCGACGTCCACGCCTGGGTGTCCCCCGGGGACGAAGCGTTCTCCGCGCTGCTCGCCGCCTTCGAGGCGCTCCGGCTCGAGGTCAAC
>JBIKWC010000121.1:0-19168 GCA_044356535.1 Myxococcota bacterium | reverse complement strand
ATCGTCCTCGACGGCGGCGCATACCACTCGTTCGGCCTCGTCACGACCTACTACGCCGGCCAGCTGCTCCCCGGGCCACTGAAGTTCGGGACCTACCGGTTCCGCAGCAAGCGGGTCTACACCAACAAGCCGTGCTGCGGTCCCAAGCGGGGCCACGGCTCGGTGCAGCCCCGGTTCCCGCTCGAGACGGGCCTCGACGAGCTCGCCGAGAAGCTCGGCCTCGATCCCATCGAGATCCGCCGCCGCAACGCGATGTCGGCGGGCGAGTACACGGTGAACGGGCAGTTCGTGCCTTCGTGTGGCATCCGGGAGTGCCTGGACGCGGTGGAGACGGCGTCGGGCTGGAAGGGGCGGCACGGGAAGCTCGGGTTCGGCCGCGGCCTGGGCGTGGCGACGAGCATGTACATCAGCGGCACGGCGTACCCGATCTACCCGAACGAGATGCCGCAGTCTGGCGTGCAGCTGCTGGCCGACCGCAGCGGCCGCATCACGGTGTTCTCGGGCACCAACGACATCGGCCAGGGCAGCTCGGCGACGCTGGCGTACATCGTGGCCGAAGAGACCGGCGTCCCGCCGGAGCACGTCCGGGTGATCGCCGGCGACACCGACCTCACCCCGGTCGACCTCGGGTCGTACTCGTCGCGCGTCACGTACATGGCGGGGCTCGCGGCGCAGGAGGCGGGGCGCGCGATGCGCCTCGAGATGATCGCGGCCGCAGCCGCGAAGTGGGGCGTGGCGCCGATCGAGGTCCAGGTGGGCCGCGGCGTCTTCACGTGTGGGGAGCGGACCCTGCCCGTGGCGGAGGTCCTGCGGCTGGCGGAGGCGGCGGCGGGCAAGCCGCTCTCGGTGGGCGGCGGCTACCGCACGCGAAAGGCGGGCGCCGACTACCGGGGGGGCACCATCGGTGCGTCGCCCGCGTACTCCGCGACCGCACACGTGGCGGAGGTCCGCGTGGACGCCGAGACCGGCCGGGTCTACGTCGAGAAGTTGTGGGCGGCCCACGACTGCGGCCGCGCGCTCAACCCGGTCCTCGTCGAGGGCCAGGTCGAAGGCAGCGTGTACATGGGCATGTCCGAGGCGGTCCTGGAGGACATGGCGTACTACGACGGCATGGAGCCCCGCCGGAAGATGCCGGGCCGGGACCGCACCCGCGGCCTGCACGTGGGCCCGAACCTGCTGGATTACCGCCTCGCGACGAGCCTCGACACGCCGGACATCACGGCGGCCATCGTGGAGTCGATCGACCCGGGCGGTCCGTACGGCGCCAAGGAGGCAGGGGAGGGGCCCTTGCACCCGGCGATCCCGGCCATCGCCAACGCGATCTGGGACGCCGTCGGGATCCGCCTGCGGACGATGCCGTTCACGCCGGAGCGGGTCCGGGCTGCGCTGGCCGCGAAGGGGGTGCGCTGATGTTGCGGATGCCCGAGTTCCAGGTCCACCTCCCGAAGACGGCGGCGGAAGCCGTGTCGCTGCGCGCGTCCCTGCCCAATTCCCTGTACGTGGCGGGGGGGACGGACCTGCTGCCGAACCTCAAACACGAGCTGCACCACCCCGAGCACCTCGTGTCGCTCTCGCACGTGGAAGGCTTCGCGGGCCTCACCCGCGCGGCCGACGGCTCGCTGGCGATCGGCGCGGGGACGACGTTGTACGACCTCGAAACGTCCCAGCTCCTCGCGGACGTGGTCCCGGGGCTGGCGACCGCGGCGGGCCTGGTGGCCGGGCCCCAACACCGGCGGATGGGCACGATCGGCGGCAACGTGATGCTCGACACGCGCTGCCTGTTCTACAACCAGTCGTGGCCGTGGCGGAAGGCGCTCGGGAGCTGTCTGAAGTCGGAGGGCACGTGGTGCCACGTGATCGGCAGCGACAAGAGCTGCGTCGCGGCGCAGTCGTCGGACACCGTGCCCGTGCTGGTGGCGTTGGACGCGGCGATCGACGTGGTCTTGCCCGGCGGCGAAGCCCGGCGCGTGCAGTTGCGTGGCCTGTGGACCAAGGACGGGCGGCTCGACCGCAACAAGGCGCTGCCGTCGGACGCGCTGGTGACCGCGATCCACGTGCCGGCGCCAGCCCCGGGGCACCGCAGCACGTACCGCAAGGTCCGGGCCCGCCAGGCCGTCGACTACCCCCAGCTCGGGGTGGCGGTGGTGGTGTCGGTGGACGCCGACGTGCTGCGCTCGGTGGAGCTCGTGATCGGCGCGACGATGCCGTTCCCGAAGCGCGTGGACGGCCTCGAGGGCTACGCGGGCCGGCGGATCGACGCAGCGCTCGCGGACGAGCTCGCCGAGAAGGTGGGCAAGCAGGCGCGGCCCCAGCCGCAGGTCCACGGGGACCCGGACTGGCGCCGGCACCTGGCGAAGGTGGAGGCGCGGCGCGCGCTGGCGACGGTGCTCGGGGTGTGACGGAGGTGCGCGTGGAGCGGGTGACCTGGTGGTGTGACGGGCTCCGCCTCGTCGGGGATCTGCGGGTGCCCGCGGGACCGGGGCCGCACCCGGCGGTGGTGGTGTGTCCGGGGATGAGCCTCACGCGCGAGGTGTGGGTTCCGGCCTACGCAGAGGGCCTCACGGCCGCGGGGTTCGTGACGCTCACGCTCGACTGGCGGGGCTTCGGCGACTCGGAGGGGACCCCGCGGGGGCGGCTGCTCCCAGCGCTGCAGGTCCGGGACGCCCAGTCGGCGCTCGATCTGCTGCAGACCCGCTCCGAGGTGAGACCCGGCGCGCTGGCGGTGCTGGGGGTTTCGCTCGGGTGCACGGTGGCGGTGGCGGTGATGGCGGCAGATCCGCGCGTGATGGTGGGTGTGGGCGTCGCGGGCCCGGCGGACCTGGGCCGCGTGTGGGGCCACTTCCCGGGCTTCGCCGCGTTCCGCGAGAAGGCGGAGGCCGCGCGGCGCACCTACACGCAGACGGGCGAGACCCGGATGGTCCGGGTGGCGCGGTTGCTGGCCGGAGATCCGGACACCGCGGCGAAGATCGAGGAGGACGCGCCCCGGTACCCGACCTGGCGGCCGGAGGTGACGTTCGAGTCGCTGGTGGACCTGTTCGCGTTCGCTCCGGAGCGCGAGGCGCACCGGATCGGACCCCGGCCGCTGCTGCTCGTGACCCCGGCCCACGACCCGGTGATCGCGGGCGACGAGCTGCGGTCGCTGGCGCTGGCTGTCGGCCCCTCTGCCGAGCTGGTCGTGCTGGACGGCGCCCGACACGTGGACGTCTACGGTCCTGGCGCGCAGCGGGTGCTGGCGCACGCGGTGCCGTTCCTGCACGCGGCGTTCCCGGTCGGTCGATGACACCCGTGTCGGGTTGGCTGGTGCTGGCCGTACTCGGGATGGGAGGGTTGTTCGCTGCCCAGCAGTGGTCGGAGCGCGCGCTGTCCGCGCTCTCGCAGGACGACGCGGACCGGGTGGCGTCCGGCACGCTGGTGTCGAACCTGCTCGGCCTGGCGACCATCGTGGGGGCGGTGGTCTTGTTCGTCGCGCTCGGGCGGGGAGCCCACGCGCTGAGGGTGGCCGTGCCGCTCCTGGTGGCCAACGCATGGGTGGTCGCGGCCCGCAGGTTGTGGGTGGCGCGCGGGATGCCGGGGGCAGGGCCCTGGCGCGGCGCGGTGGTGGGGCAGGCAGTGGGGGCCACGGTCGGGTTCGTCGCGGTGGCGGGCTACCTCCACGGGTGGTGAAGGTCCTCGAGGTGCGCCCTCTGGGCTCCTGCACCGCTCCCCCGCGCGTCCGACGGAGCATGCGGGTTCTCCCGGAGGACGCAGGGGTTGGCGTTCGTGACACCCTCACGTCCACCAGGACCCTCGTGACGTGCGCCCCGCGCCGATCTGTTGCGCGGAGCTTGTGCTATATGGTCAACCGGTCGGGGCCGCCGGCTTCGGCGGCTGCCTGCGGGCAAGCGGAGGAGATATCATCGCTCTTGCCCGCTGGCGGTGGCACTGCATGGACGACGCTCCTCATTCGATCACTCCGACCCTCCAGGGGGTCTTGTCGAAGCTCAAGGCGGGGGCGAAGGCGGTCGACGACCGGGAGCTCGCCAGACGGCTCGACCACGCCTTCACTCGCCACCAGGCGCGGCTCCGCGCGCACGTGGCCAGCGAGCTCCGCGGCTTCCCCGACCAGCAGATCGAGGAGACCCTGCAGGACGTGTTGCTCACCGCCTGGACCAAGCTCGCCGAGCACGATGGGCGGCACTTCCGCGCGTGGCTCTACGCCATCGCGTCGGGGCACTGCGCGAACGTCCGACGCAAGAAGCGCGACTCGTTGACCGACGACGGCCTGTTCGAGGCCGGCGCCGAAGCCGGCGGCGTGTACTCCGCGCTGCGCCGCGCCGAGCGGGAGCGCCTCCTCCAGGCTGCGTCCCGGAAGGTCCTCACTCCCCAGGAGCAGGAGGTCGTCCACATGCGGTACGAGCTCGAGCTCCCGCCCGCCGAGATCGCGCGGCTCGCCGGGTTCCCCGATGTGGACCAGGTCCGCGTCACGTTGCAGCGGTGCAAGCGACGACTGCTCAGCGAGCTCGAGGCGCAGATGCACGAGCACGGCCACGGGGTGTCACTGTACCGGGCCGGCGCCGACAGCGAGACGGGCTGAGCGGATGGAGATCGCTCCCGGCACGGTGATCGGCTCGTGTGCCGTCGAGCGGTCGCTCGGCAGCGGCGGGCAGGCCACCGTGTACCTCGGCCGGCACCAGGTGCTCCAGGCGCCCTACGCGCTGAAGGTGCTGCACGATCCGCGCCCGGATCAGCGCGCGCGGCTCCTCCGCGAGGGGCGGGCGCAGTCCGGGTTGCGGCACCCGAACGTCCTCGCCGTGTTCGACGTGCAGGAGTGGCAGGGCTGCCCGGTGCTCGTGCTGGAGTACGTTCACGGCCCGACCCTCGACGAGCTCGTCCGCGTCCGGCCGACGCTCCCGCTGTCGAACGTCGACGCCCTCGCCCTCGGCATCGTCCGCGGGGTGCGGGCCGCGCACGCTGCCGGCCTGCTCCACCGAGACCTCAAGCCGTCGAACATCCTGCTCGCCGAACACGACGGCGAGCTCGTCCCGAAGGTGACGGACTTCGGCCTCGCCAAGGCCCTCCACGAGGTGACCGAGTCGCCGCTCTCGGCCAGCGGAAGCGTGTTCGGGACGCCCGGCTACATGCCACCCGAGCAGCTCCGCGGCTCGAGCGACGTCGATGCTCGCGCCGATGTGTTCGCGATCGGCTGCGTGTTGTACGAGCTGCTCACGGGGCGGCGTGCGTTTCGGGGTCACGACGCGATCGACGTGTTCGAGCGGATGATCTCGGGCCGCTGGACGGCGGTGGAGGAGCTCCGGCCCGACGCCCCGGCCCGCATGATCGACACGATCCGCGCCTGCCTCGCCCCCGATCGCAGCGAACGCCCGGCGAGCTGCGACGCCGTGCTCGACCGGTGGCGGCTCGGCTCCGGATCCGATGGGGTGCTCCCGGCGCCGCCCCCTGCGTTGACCGCGACCGAGTGGGCGCAGCTGGAGACCGCTCGGCGTCCGCACCCGCGCGAGGCCTCGTCGGACTCCGCCGGGCACGTCCCGCCCCACCGGCTCGAGCGCGTCGAGCTCAGCGACGAGGACGGGGCCCACCTCGCCGACTGCACCCGATGCCGCGTGGAGCGCCTCCGGGCACGCGATCGGCTCGCGCTCGAGCCGCCCGAGGAAGGTCCGAGCCTGCCCCCCACACCCGGCTCCTTCGCCTCCGGGGCGACCTCGCCCTGGCCGTCCCAGGGCCTCGTGAGTCCGGCGAACCTCCCGGCGGCGCCGCCGCAGCTCCAGGTGGTCGCCCCTGCTGCGAGCGAGCCGCGTGCAGCGTTCGTCGCGCCGCCGGTCGCTCGCACCTGGTGGCTCGGGCGCTCGCTCGCGGTGGCGGGCGCGATCACCGTGGCCGTGCTGCTCACCCGGCAGCAACGCGCCCCCACGGACTCACCTCCCACCGTGGAGGCCGCCGTCCCGACTCCGGTCGCCCCGGTCACGGCCTCGCCGCCGGCGCCGCTGCCGCCCGCGCCGGTGCAGCAGCCACCTGCAGCTCCGGGTCCGGTGTCGCTGGCCGCAGACGCCGACCACGACGGGGTCCGCGGGAGCGCTGACGCCTGCCCCGACGTGGCCGAAGATCGCGACGGGGTCGCGGATGGCGATGGTTGCCCCGAGGTCGAGGACCGCGATGGAGACCATGTTCCGGACCTGCAGGACCGATGCCCGGGCGAGGCCGAGGACGCGGACGGCTTCGAAGACGGTGACGGGTGCGCGGAGGCCGGCCCCGACCCCCACGGGAGGGTCCACGTCCTGGGCAACGCCTCGAAGGTGTGGCTGCGGGGAGGCGCCGGAGACCCCATCCTGCTCGGCGCGGATACGGCCGTTCCTGCCGCGCGGTACCGGGTGATCGCGTCGGTGCCGCGCCACGGGGAGATCGTCGGGCCGGAGGTCACGGTCGCGCCCGGGGGTGAGGTGACCGTGACGTGTTCGTCGGAGTTCGCGCGCTGCGAGCTGCGCTGATCCCTGCGGGGCCCACGGCACCTCACGGCTCGGTCGTCGTCCAGAACCCGAACAACATCGCCGCTCGCCCGGCAGTGCCGCTCTTGCGGAACATCGCACCCAGGTGGGCTTCGACCGTCGCCTCCTCGACGCCGAGCAACGCAGCGGTCTCCTTGTTCGACAGCCCGCGTACGACCGGTTCGAGCACGCGCGCCTGCCCCGGCGTCAACGCCCACCGGGAGGTCGCCACCGCCAGACGGCGGGCGAGCGGTTCCTGCACCCGCCGGCGGACGAGCCGGTCCGCAGCTGCGCCCGGGGGAATCACCTCCAGTCCGTCCGCGGAGCTCGCCGCCTCGACGATCGACTCGGCGGCTGCTGGCGCCGCGGCCGCGCCTTCGTCGTTCGACCACCGGATGCGGCCGTCCGCCACGATCCAGGTCGGGCAGCCGGTGGTCAGGTGCCGCAGCGCAGAACCCAGCAAGCGCAGCATGCGCTCGACCTCCTGCGACCCGCTGGCGCCGGAGTCGACCGCACTGCTGGCCTCGAGGGCCCGGCGAAGCGCGCTGGCCAGGTTCGACTCGTCCGCGATCATGGCGTCCCCCGACCCTGGATGTCGCCGTCGTGCGGGGGATCACACGGCACCCGCGGATTGCTTCCGTCAGGTCACCGCGCCGGCGGGAACCCAGTCGGCGTGGAACCCCAGCGGGACGCGCCACGGCAGGTGCACGGCGGCGCAGCGCTCGAGGGTGCGCGCATCCAGCACGACGAGCTGCGAGGCGTCTTCGCGGGCCGACGAGAGGACGGTGAGGAGCCAACCGTCGTCGTCCTCGGCGCCGCCCGGGCGCGGCGCGAACACCACCTCGCCCGAGTACCAGCCCGCCGGCCAGTCGCGCCCGGTCCGCCCGCCGGTCACGAGGTCGTAGCGGAGGACGCCGTCGAACGAGAGGGCCTCCCGGGGCGCGAGGCGGGGGTGGAAGGCGTGGCGCACCGGTCGACCCCAGGTGCGGTCGTCCACGCGGGGGAACTCCGTGGGGGCGTCGTCGAGCTGCTCGCCGGTCACGCTCCCGGTGCGGAGGTCGAGGCGCCACCGGTACAGGTGGGGGACGAGCTCGATCGTGTCGAGCCGGGTCACAGGGGCGGCCGTCGGGGTCTCCGGGATGGGGTCGCGGATGCGGCACCCCATCAGGACGATGGTGTCGCCTTCCTCCCAGGAGCCGATGAGGTGGTAGAGGTAGCAGGGATCGTGCTCGAACCACTGCACCTGGTCCGAGGTTCCGTGGCGGGGCAGGACTCCGAACCGGGCCGGCCGATCGCGGAAGAACGTGATGCGGCGGCGACCGCCGTCGGCGCTCCAGCCCAGGGGGAGATCGAGCAATACGCTGAACCGCTCCGTGATGGCGAGATCGTGCGGGATGTGACCGTGTGGGATGTCGATCGGCACGTGGTGCACGGCGCCGTCGGGGCTGGCCACGCCATACGTGAGGTACGGGGCTCGGAACGGGTCGTAGCCCATGAACACGAGCTCGTTCGTGCGGGGGTCCACCTTCGGGTGGGCGGCCAGGCGGGGGAGGGGAGTCGCGCCTGCCGTGGCGGGGCCGCGGGTCTCGAGGCCCGGACACGACAGCGCCATGGCGCGGCCGGTGAGCCACCAGGTGGCCACGAGCTGCCGGTTCCACACGATCAGGTGGGTGTTCGCCGTGTCCTTCACGGGGCTACCGGGGCTCTCCGGGTCCGGTCGCTCGTTGATGCCACGCCAGCGGGGGCGGCCTTCGGCCTGCTCGAGCGCGAACCCCTTCGTCTGGATCCACCGGTTCCGGTACGAGGCGCGCCCGTCGCCGCCGAGGTGGACCCCGTGGACCATGCCGTCGCCGTCGAACCAGTGGTAGCGCTCGGGCGGCGGGAAGAACGGGTTCGCCGAGTTGCGGACGAACGTGCCGGCCAGGCCCGCAGGGAGCTCGCCGACGATGCGGAGGTCGAGGTCTTCGCGCTCGCGCGGGACCGGGGCGTGTTCGTCGAGCAGGTAGGGCGTGGTCATGCCGCACGATAGCAAAGGCGCCGGGAGGAGCGATGGCTCGCGTGTACCTGATCGGCGTGGCGACGACGGCGTTCCGGCGGTGGGCGGAGCGGGGCTACGCGGACCTCGCCGGCGAGGTGGTCCGCGCCGTGCTCGCCGACGCGGGGGTCCCGGGGGCGGGCGTCGGGTTCGTGGCGTTCGGGAGCTGCGCGTCCCAGGAGTGGGGGCAGCCGAACGTGCGCGGCCAGGTGATCCTGCAGCCGCTGGTCACGGCCGGGACCCTGCCGCGGCACGTCCCGATCGCGAACCTCGAAGCGGGGTGCGCGACCGGGATCCTGGCCCTCCAGGCGGCGCGACGCGAGGTGGAGGCCGGGGCGGACCTCGCGCTGGCGGTCGGCGTGGACAAGACGATGCTCGCGGACCCGCTCCGGATCGGGCTCTTGTTCGAGGGCGCCACCGACCGGCTCGATCCGGTCGCGACCCGGGCGTTCTACGCGCAGCAAGCGGAGGCGGCGGGGTTGTCGTTCGCGCCGACCCCCTCGCGCAGCGTCCTCCTCGACGTCGCAGCCTTGTCCGCGAAGGCGCACATGGCCCGCTTCGGCACCACACCCCGCCAGCTCGCGGCGGTGGCGTCGAAGAACCGCGGCCACGCCGTGCACAACGCGAACGCGCAGCTTCGGGCGCCGATCGCGGTGGACGCGGTGCTGGCGGAGCGGCTGGTGATCGATCCGTTCACCCGCTCGATGTGCGCCCCGCTCGGAGACGGCGCGGCGGCGGCGCTCGTGTGTTCGGAGGCGTTCCTGGCGCGCCACCCGGCGCTGCGGGCCCGGGCGGTCGCGCTGCGCGGGCTTGGGCTCGCTGGCGGGACCCTGCGGGCGCTCGACGAGGCGTCCGAGACGGGGGTCGCTGCGGGGCGCGCATGGGCGGACGCAGGGGTGGGTCCGGCGGACGTGCAGGTGGCGGAGGTCCACGACGCGACCTCGTTCGCCGAGCTCGCGGCCCTCGAGGCGCTGGGGTTCCGCTCGCCCGGTGAGGCCGCAGCCTGGTCGGAGCGCGGCGGCACGACGCACGGCGGAGACCTCGTGGTGAACCCGTCCGGCGGCCTCGGGTCCCGCGGGCACCCGCTGGCGGCGAGCGGGCTGGCCATGGTGCACGAGATCGTGACGCAGCTCCGCGGGGAGGCGGGTCCCCGGCAGGTCCCTGGGGCGCGCCTCGGCCTGGTGCACAACGCGGGCGGGCAGCTGGGCTTCGACGAAGCGCTGTGCGGGGTCGCGGTCCTGGGCGGTTAGCCTCGCGCGGGGAGGCGGACATGCGCGTGGTGCTGGTGGGGAACGGGGGCCGCGAACACGCGCTCGCCTGGCGGTTGTCCGCGTCGCCCTCGCTCACGACGCTGGTGGTCACGGGGCCCAACCCGGGGTGGCCGCCCACGGTGGTGCTCGACGCTGCCTCGGACGTGCCCGGGTGGGTCGCGGTCGCGGTCCGTCACCGCGCGGACCTCGTGGTGGTGGGCCCCGAGGTGCCGCTGTCCCTTGGCGTCGCCGACGCCCTCGCAGCTGCGGGGATCCCGTGTTTCGGGCCCACCCGCGCGGCGGCGGCCCTCGAGACCAGCAAGGCGTTCACGAAGGAGGTGCTCCTGGCCGCGGGGGTTCCCACCGCGGGCGCCCTGGTGGTGGACCTGCGGGACCCGTCGGGTCGAGCGCAGGCGGTGGAGCGGTGTCGCCGCGGCGCGGTGGTGCTGAAGGCGGACGGGCTCGCTGCGGGGAAGGGGGTCGTCGTGTGCCCGACCGCGGCCGAGGCCCTGGAGGCGCTGGACGGGATGCTCCGGTTCGGCGACGCAGCGGCGCGCGTGCTCCTCGAAGACCTGCTGACGGGGCCGGAGGTGTCGCTGTTCGCGCTGTGTGACGGGGTCCGGGCGGTCCCGCTGCCCTCCGCACAGGACCACAAGACCCTCCTCGACGGGGGCCGGGGCCCGAACACCGGCGGGATGGGTGCGATCTGTCCGTGCCCGCTCGTGCCGGCGGCCCTGGGCGCGGAGCTGGTGCAGGCCGTCCACGCGCCCGTCCTGGCGGAGATGGCGCGGCGCGGTTCGCCGTTCCGCGGCGTGTTGTATGCGGGGCTGATGCTCACGCCCGACGGGCCCCGGGTGCTGGAGTTCAACGTGCGCTTCGGCGATCCGGAGTGCCAGGTGTTGATGGCGATGTGGGACGGTGACCCGCTGCCCTGGTTGCTGGGCGCTGCGACCGGTACGATCCCTCCCGGCGCGCCCGCGGTCCGCGCAGGCGCCGCGTGCTGCGTGGTCCTCGCGGCGGCGGGGTACCCGGAGACGCCACGCAAGGGCGACATGATCCCCGAGGGGCCTGCGCCCGAGGAGGGCGTGGTGTTCCAGGCAGGGACGGTCCGCGCCGCTGACGGCTCCCTCCGGACACAGGGGGGGCGGGTCCTGGGCATCACCGCGCGCGGCCCGACGCTCGAGGTGGCCCGCGCCCGGGCGTACGCAGCGGTTCCGGGCTGGTCGTTCGCCGGCGCGCAGCTGCGCTCGGACATCGGGGGCGCGTTCGCGTGACCCGCGCCTGGCAGCTCGATCACCCTGCGCCTGGGCTCGCCGTGGCCCAGCCCGTCGGCGGGTTCAAGTACACCTCCGACGCCTTCTGGTTGGCGGGGTTCGCGCTGGAGCGGCCCGCGACCACCGTGCTCGATCTGGGAACGGGTTCCGGGATCGTGGCGTGGCTGCTCGCGTCGTCGGGCCTGGAGGCCACCGGCGTGGACGACCACCCCGAGTGGCCGGAGGGTTGGGCGCGCTCGTCCGGGCCGCGCCCGGTCCGCTGGGTGGCGGGCTCGGTGGCGACGCTGGCCCTGGGCGAGCGGTTCGACCTCGTCACCTGCAATCCGCCCTACTGGCCCCAGGGCGCGGGGCCGGAAGCGCGTGACCCGCTCACCCGAGCCGGTCGGGTGGAGCGGACGGCGCAGCTCCGGGACTTCGTCGCGGCGGGTCTCCGGCACCTGGCACCCGGCGGCACGTTCGCGCTCGTGCTCCCCGCCGTCCGCCTGCGGGACCTCGTGGCGGCGCCGATCCTCGAGGTGGTGGGCTGTCGGGACCGCGCGCTGGTGCGGTTGGGAGAAGGAGCGCCGACCGGGGAGCAGGTCGCGACGGAGGACCGCGTCCGTGGCTGGTACCACCGGTTCGGCGCGCGCCCCCCCGAACGGGGAGTCGCTGGGGGTTGACGCCTCCCGCGGGGGTGATTCTCTTGTGGCAGTGAGCGGCAGCCGGACAGAGAATCCGGCGACACCACAGGTTTTCCCTCACGACAGGAGGTCGTCATGCTCTGGCTCGACACACAGTCGGCGCGGTCGAACGCGCCCCGGTTCGTGGACGAAGGTGCCCGCTGGACGCTGGTCCTCGACATCCCCGGCGCGAAGAAGGAGGACGTCAGCGTCACCGTGGACGGCGGCGCGCTCACCCTCACCGCCAGGCGCGAGGTGGCGGGCGCGGGCCGGCTCCTGCACCAGGAGCGCCGCGCGTGGAGCCTCAAGCACACCTGGGATCTCCCCGAAGGCGTCGATGGGAGCGCCATCACCGCCGCGCTCGAACACGGCGTCCTGCAGGTGGCGATCCCGAAGCCGCCGGTCTCGGAGCCTCGCCGCATCGACATCCAGGTCAACTGACAACCCATTCCCGACGGAGGATCCAATGCTCCCCAACCCCGCTGCGGTCGCGACCACGGAACAGGTGACCACGCCCATCCGGTGGACCCGGCCCCCGGTCGATCTGCGACAGACGGAAGACGGCTCCCTGGTGGCGCTGCTCGACGTCCCCGGCGTCACGCGCGACGCGCTGACCCTCGAGGTACAGGACGGAACCCTGACAGTGACTGCGAAGCGCAGCGAGGCGCGCGGATACCGGTGGGCGCTCGAGCTCCCGGACCTCGTGGACCCGGACCGCACCGAGGCCCGCCTCGACAGTGGCGTGCTCGAGGTCACGCTGCGCCGCGTCCCGAAGCCGGAGCCGCGACGAATCACCGTCGCTTGATCAGGCGATCGTCTCGTACAGGGTGGCGTCCTGCAGCACGCGCGACACTCCCTTGATCACGGCGTGTTCGGGTCGCTCTGCGCACACCACGGACAGTCCCGTCCGGTCGCGCAGGGCGCGGTCGAGGTGGCGGAGCTTCGCGCCGCCGCCCGTCAACACGACGCCCTGATCCACGATGTCCGCGCTGATCTCCGGCGGAGCCTCGTCCACCATCTTCCGGATGGCGGCCGCGATGGCTTCGATGTGGGGGAGCAGCGCACGGTGGACGTCCGAGGCCGAGACCTCCTCGGCCCGGGGGATCCCGCCGAGGCGGCAGCGGCCCCGCACCGTGGCCCTGCGGTCGGGGTCGGGGTCAGAGGCAGTGCCGAGCTCGATCTTCAGCCGCTCGGCGCTGGGGCGACCCACGAGCAGCGACCGCTCCTCCTCGAGCATGCGGAGGATGGAGGCGTCCATGCCCTCGCCGCCGCCGGGTACCACCGACGACGCCACCACGCCGTTCAGCGACAGGATGGAGACCTCGGTGGCGCCGCCGCCGAGATCGACCACCAGCACGCCGGAGGGCTCGTGGATCGGCAGATCGGCGCCGAGCGCGGCCGCGATGGGGCGGGGGACGAGCTTCACCTCGCGGGCGCCAGCGGACTCGCAGGAGTCGCGGACGGCACGGACCTCCATGTCCGTGGCGTGGTGAGGCATCGCCACGACCATCCGGGGCCGCATCCAGGCGGACCGACCGTGGACGCGACGGACGAGGTGGACGAGCATGGCCTCGGCGACCTCGAAGTCCACGACGCGTCCGCCGCGGATCGGCTGGATGGCGCACAGGTCGACCGGGGTACGCCCCAACATGGGCCGGGCTTCGTGGCCGACCGCGGTCACCGTGCGGCGACCGCCGCGATCGGTGTGGATGGTGACGACCGTGGGCTCGTCGGCGGTCTCGCGGGTGTTCCGGACGCGGACGCGGGTGTTGGAGGTACCGAGATCGACAGCGAGATCCTGGCTGAACAGCCCGAGGACTGCGGAGAACATGGTGCACCGGCGGGGTCGGAGGGAAGGGGGGCGGGGGAGGGACGGGGCGGGGCGAGGGGACCTGTACGATATCACGAACTGCCACCGGACGGGACAGGCACGGAACAGGACGGGCGCGTGGAGGGTCGGTTAGCGAGCAGCCATATGGAGGTTCGATGTTCCCCCACCGCGTCACCGCTTTCCTGGCTGGCGCTGCGGCCCTCGCGGTCGCCTGCCACAAGATCGAGTACACGGGGCGGCTGCAGTACAATCTCATCCCCGACAGCATCATGCGGGGCATCGGGAAGTCGTCGTACCAGGCGCAGCTCTCGGAGTCGAAGGTCCTGAAGGAGGGCTCCGACAAGGAGAAGCTCCTCCAGGTGGGCAAGCGGGTCTCCCGCGCTGCCGACGAGCCCAAGTACGACTGGCGCTTCAACCTCGTGAACGACGACGACACCGTCAACGCCTGGTGCCTTCCCGGCGGCTACATCGCGTTCTACACGGGCATCCTGCCAGTGCTCCGCAACGAGGCCGGCATGGCGTTCGTGATGGGCCACGAGATCGCGCACGCGACGGCCCACCACGGCGCCGAGCGGATGAGCCAGCAGCTGACGTTGATCGGCGGGCTCATCGGGCTCGAGGTCTACATGGCCAACGGCACGGACCTCGAGCCGCAGAAGCGCGCGCTGATCCTCGGCGCGCTCGGCATCGGCACGGAGCTCGCCGTCATCCTCCCGTTCTCGCGGACCCACGAGAGCGAGGCCGACGTGATCGGGATGATGTACGCCGCTGAGGCCGGGTACCCGCCCGAAGAGTCGATCGCGATGTGGGACCGGATGGACAAGATCTCGCCCGATGGCGTGCCGTCCTTCCTTTCGACGCACCCCTCGAACGAGGCGCGCCAGGCCAACCTCCGCGAGTGGATGCCCCGCGCGAAGAAGAAGTACATGCGCCACAAGCTGCAGTACGAGACCCAGAAGGTGCTGTGGGAGGGCATCCCCGGTCGGAAGAAGAAGAATCTCTGAGGGCGCTGCGTTACGTCGGCCCGTTCGCTGGGCCCATCGGAACCTGTGGGCTGGGCGCGCGCGGAGCGTGTGATGGGTATCCTCGAGAAGATGCGGTCTGGCCAGGACTCGACCTTCATGCAGGTCGTGATGGGCCTCATCATCGTCAGCTTCGTGGGCTTCATGGGCCAGGGCGGTGGAGACAAGGGCAGCAACGTCGCCATCGTGAACGGCGTGCCCATCACCGACATCGCCTTCTCGCGGATGTACCGGATGGAGGCTCGCAACCGCGAGGCCCAGCGCGGGCCGCTGTCCGACTCCGAACAGCAGCAGCTCGTCGAGGTCGTCCGGTCGTCGCTCGTCGAGCAAGAGGTCCTCACGCAGGAGGCGCGCCGCCTGGGGGTGGAGGTCTCGGACTCCGAAGTCGCCCGCGCGCTCCTGCAGGTTCCGGCATTCCGCGGGGAGAACGGCGTGTTCGACGAGGCGACGTACCTCAAGAAGGTCTCGCAGGAGGGCACCACCCAGGACGAGTTCGAGCAGCGCGTCCGCGACCAGCTGCTGCGCGACAAGCTCCGCCAGCTCGTGTTCCTCGGCGCGTCGAGCAGCGAGGCCGCGCTGCGTACCGCCTGGATCGAGGACGGGACCACGGTGGACCTCACGGTCGTGCGCATCCGACCCCAGGCGCTCGAGAAGGACCTCGTGATCACCGACGAGCTCCGCGCCACCTGGAAGACCGAGAACGAGGCTGCGCCCCGCGAAGCCTACGAGCGCGACAAGGCCCGGCTGTACGATCACCCGGAGCAGGCCCGCGTGCGGATGATCCGGCTCGCCGTCACCCCCGGTGGGCCCGACATCGCCGCCCGCCTCGAGTCCGTTCGGGCCCAGGTCGCGGCAGGGGGCGACATGGAGGCGCTGGCGCGCGCATGGTCCGAGGACCCGTCCGCGCTCCGCGGTGGCGACCTCGGCGCGAAGCCGGTGGGGCAGCTGGCGCCGGAGATCGCGGCTGCCATCACGGACCTGCAGCCCGGCGGCCTCTCTGCCGTGTTGACCTCGGCGACCGACGTCCGGTTCGTGCGGCTGGAGGAGCGGATCCCGGCGAAGGTCGATCCGTTTGAGGAGGTCGAGCAGGCCATCGTCGACCGCCTGATCCGCGAAGAGAAGCTCCCGGGCCTCGCCCGCGACTTCGCCGAACAGCAGCTCCTCCCCAAGTGGCAGGAGCTCGGCGCGCCCCCCGAGGCGTTGTTGTCGGAGCGTGGCCTGTCCGCGCGCCCCACGGGCCCCTTGCGCATGAAGGACCCCGGCCCGCTCGCTCCTCCCGCTGCAGCCCTCGAAGCCGCGCGCACGGCCGCGGTGGGCGCAGTGCTGCCCAAGGTCTACGACGAAGGCGGGATGCTGTACGTGGTGCAGGTGGGCCAGCGCGTGGAGCCCGATCCGGCCGCGTTCGACGCCGACAAGGGCCGCCTCCGCGAGGAGCTCCTCCTCGGCCGCCGGAGCGAGTTCTACCAGGCCTGGGTCACCGATCTGAAGGCGGCCGCCAAGATCGAGATGCTCGAGTCCGTCCGCAACTGAGCGCAACGGGGGCGAGCAGGCGGTCAGATTCTGGCCTGTCGCTCCCGATCCGATTCCTGCCCTGCGGTGCGGATCGGAGATCTGCATCCATCGCCGACAATGCTCCGCGGATCGAGCCCGGGCCCAGGGGTTGCGCCGGGCGATCGGGCGACGCACCGGCGTGATGACAAATCGTGACAGCTGAACGCTCAGCCCTGGCGTGACGCGGGAGAGTCAAGGTACAACTGTTGTTTTTTAGGTTTTCGGAATGCTATTGACATGTCAAATCAACCGCTAGAAATCACATTCTGGATCCATGCGCTCACGTGGTCGGTTGCCACGTCCTCGGCGTCGGTCTACTCTCTTGATCGAGGCCTCCCCGGCCCCACCGAGACGCGGGCGCGTTTCACCTTCCCCGTTCTTCCCTCCACTCTTCGCCGTCCGGGCTCCCCACCCGGCCGGTCCCGCTGGTTCCCCCCATGAACCTCCCCGATCGCACGCGCCCGCGTCTCGCTCTCCCCCCCGCTCGTCGGGTGGGGACCTTCGCCGGGGCTGCCTTGTGGCGCCTCTTCCACCCCCACGGGCGCGAGCCGTACGTCGAGGCGCCTGCCCCCGTTCCGGCGCGGCGCTTGTACTACACGACCGCCGACGGCTGGTCGGCTCCTCTGTTTCGGCTGGACCCGCGCGGTGATGCCGCAGGGGAGCCGGTCGTCGTGGTGCACGGCCTCGGGTTCGGTCCCGACGCGTGGCGCTACGGCGGTGGCAGCCTGGGCGCCAGGCTCGTCGACGGCGGGTTCTCGCCGTTCCTCTCCACGGTGCGGACCAGCCGGGAGGCCGTCCCGCCCCCAGGCCGCGTGGACCTCCGCGTCGAGGACGTTGTCGCCCACGACCTCCCCGCCGCGCTCGATCAGGTCGCCGCAGACACCGGGTACCCGCGGGTCCACGTCGTCGCGCACGGACTGGCCGGGGTGTTGGCCCTCGCCGCTGCGGCCCGCCGGCCGAGCTCGCTCGCGTCCGTGGTCGTCCTGGGTGCGCCGCTCCGGTTTCCGCGGTCCGCGACGGCTGCCCGCTTCTCCCACCACCTCGCCCAGTTGCTGCCCCGGGACGCCGAGGTCCCCGTCCGCGCGCTGCTGCGGCTGGGTGTGCTGCTCGATCCCGAGCTGTTCGGGTTGTCGCGGAGCGCTCCAGCCCCCCGGGTGCGGGGTGCGGCACGGTGCGCCGGGGAGGATGTCGGCGTGCCGTGGCTGCGCACCGTCGCGCGCTGGTGGCGGGACGGCTCGGCCAGCCTGTACGACGGGCTCGTCGAGGTCTCGGACCAGCTCCGGGACGCGGACGTGCCCCTGCTGGTGGTCACGGGCACCGACGACCTCGTGTGTCCACCCGCTGCGGGCGAGGTCGCGCTGGCCTCCTGGGGCCATCCGGACGCCGCCGCCGTGCAGGTCGACGGCGGACACCTGGATCTGATCCTCGGCGACGCTGCTGCGGGGCACGTGGTCGAGTGGCTGTCGGCGCGCCGCCGCCAGTCGTGGGACCAGCAGGTTGCTTGACAACGACGGCCCCGGGATACGGGGCGCCGGGAGGGTGCATGGCGTCCGCGCGTAGCCGCGAACGGGTCGCTCGCAACTTCGTGAAGCGCTACGGCGCCGAGCGGTTCCGTGAGCTCTTGCAGCTCCTCGCGAACGGTGAGTCCGGCCAGGTCGTGGCGACCACGTTCGAGGTGAGCCGCGAGCGCGTACGCCAGTGGAAGAACACGTTCGGCACCGTGGTCACGTTGTACCAGGTGCACCCGGAGGTCGAGGCCGTCCTCCGGGAGTCCTGACGGCTACGGGTCGATCACGTTCAGGCGGTCGAGGAGCTCGTCTCCGAAGTCGGCGACCTGCCAGCGCCGGACCTCGGGCACGAGCTTGAGCTCTTCGAGCGACCGGGGGCGCATCTGCGCGATCTGGCGAAGGGTCCCGTTCGACGCGACCGAGAACGACGAGAGGCTGGAGTCCCGGCTGATGACCTCGTTGCGCCACAGCTTGAGGTCGGCGAGCACGCGGTCCGCTGCCCGTCCGCGGAGACGGACCCGCCAGGGCAGCTTGGTCCGCTCTTCCTTCTTGGCCGGCCGCTCGGGGAGGGGACCCGTTTCGGCGAGGCCGGCGCCGATGCGTGACAGGAACGCCCGCCCGTGGCGGCGCCGCATCGCGGACTTCGGGTTGACGACCCCGTCGAGCTCCCGCTCGGTGCGCGGCCGGACCGTGGAGAGCTCCACCAGCACGTCGTCGGGGATGACCTTGTACACGGGGCGGTCCATGCGGCGCGCCTCTTCTTCGCGGTAGCTCCACAGGGCCCGCAACACCTGCATCCCGGTCTCGTCGAGGTCGCTCGCGCCCTTCAGGTCCATCCAGGCGAAGGGGTCGGTCGAGCGGCCGCTCCACCGGCGGCGCTCCAGGAACCGGCACTCCTCGCGGTGGTGGCGCAGGCGCCCCACCCGGAGGAGCTCGCGGGTCATGATCTCGCGCAGCGCCAACAGGTAGTGCGTGTCGCCGCGGGCGTACTCGATGTGCTCGTCGAGGAGGGGGCGCAGCGACCAGTTGTGCCGCTGGAACGCCTTGTCGATGTCGATACCGAAGTGGCGGCCGATCAGATCGGCGAGGCCGATCCGCTCCATCCCCAGCAGCTGCGCCGCGAGGAGGGTGTCGAACAGACCGTGGATCTCGAAGCCGAAGTCCCGGTTGAGCGAGACGACGTCGTAGTCCCCGCCGTGCAGGACCTTGACCACGTCCGGGTCGCCGAAGACCGCCTCGAGGGGCGAGAGATCCTTCACGAGCAGCGGATCGATGATGTAGTCCCGCTCGAGGTCACTGATCTGGAGGAGGCAGACCTTTTCCTGGTACGCGTACGAGGAGTCGCTCTCGGTGTCGATGCCGAAGGCGGGGAGCGTGGCGAGGTGGCGGGCGAGCGCCTCGAGACCGGGGAAGTCGACGATGGTGACCAGCGAAACGTCTTCGAACAAGGAACCCCTCGGTGCGGACGCGTGGACGTCTGCTGAGCGGGGCTCTTAGCGAGAATCGGGTCCGGGAACAATGCGGCCCTGCTCTTCCGCTCGCCCTCGTTTCGTGCGAGA
>JBIKWC010000406.1:0-5442 GCA_044356535.1 Myxococcota bacterium | reverse complement strand
CAACAGAGGAACAACGCGCTCGTCACCATCGCCCCGGTCATGCAGACCCGGTGTACGTCGATCCGGCCGGACTTCACCGCTGCGAACCCCGCGAGGAGCCACAACAGCCCGACGCCGTTCAGGGCCGCGTCCACCCAGGGGAGGGCGGACACGTCCAGGAGGCCCCCCATCCACGCGGGCCGCGGCGCGAACAGCAGGGCGGCCACCGCGACGAACACGGTGCCCGAGAGCGCCCGCACCTTGCCGCGCAGCGCCTCCGCTGCGTCGGAGCCGGATGCGGTCGTCACGCTCATCGGACTGCGGCCACGTCCGCGGGCAGGACGACGCCTTCGTTGTTGCCGAAGGAGTTCCGCTCGAACGTGGTCACCGACGCGATCTGGTAGTCGGTGAGGTGGCCCTGCGGGGGCATGGCGCCGTTGAAGCTCACACCCGCCACCGTGATCGGGCCGTTGAGCCCCTTGACCACGATGCGTGCGTGGTTCTGCGCGTCACCGTAGTAGCCGCCTGCTCCGGCGATCGGCGGGAACGCGCCGGGAGTCCCCTTCCCATCGGCGCCGTGGCAGGCCTGACACACCTCGGCGTACACCTTGGCGCCGTTCGCGACCAGCGAAGCCTGGTCCGTCGGGCCGTCCTTCGCGCTCGGCTCGACCTTCGGCTTGGGGGCCTGGGGAAGGGCCACGGCGACCTCGAAGGGAGGCGACGCGCAGTAGCGGTACCCGGTGATGTGGCTGCGGAGCCAGGAGCTGCAGGTCGACTTGACCACGAACTGGTATCGCGACGAGATCTCGATGGGGTCACGCTCGTAGGTGCGGACCTGGCACGCGGCGAGGAGGGTCAGGAACGGCAGGAAGCGGTGCATGCGTGAGCCTCGTGGAACGGGGGGCTTTCTGGCATCGGACCCCGCGGAGGCGATCCGTGCACCGGGGGCGGGACCCCTGCAACCGTGCCCTCGGTTCGGAGGCCGGTTCGGTGCGTCCGGAGCCGCTTCTGGGCGATGCATCCGGTTGTTGCGCACACGCGCGTGGGAGCGGTCAGAGGAGGTCGAGGAGCATCACGGCGAACAGGAGCGACAGGTACGCGACCGAGACCTTGAAGGCGCGCCAGTCGACCACCGGGCGGTCGGCGACGATGGCGTGGACCAGGTGCCCCACGTACCAGGCGGCCAGGATCAGCGCCGCAGCGCCGTAGAACCAGGAGAGGTACCCCACCACGACGGGCAGGAGCGTGACCGCGGTGAGGAGGAGGGCGTACCCGAGACCCCGCATTCGGGCGCCGTGATCGCCCACCACCGAAGGCATCATCGGGAACCCGGCCGCCTCGTAGTCCTTGCGGCGGAAGATGGCGATCGACCAGAAGTGCGGCGGCGTCCACAGGAACACGATGAGGAACAACAGCCAGGCGCCGAGGGAGATCTCCCCGTCGGCAGCCGCGGACGCGATCAGCGGGGCGGTGCTGCCGGCGGCCCCGCCGATGACGATGTTCTGGGGCGTACGCGGCTTGAGCCACACGGTGTAGCCGAGCACGTAGAACAGGATGGTGCCGAGCGAGACCAGCGCCGCGAGCGGACCACCGAGCGCCAGCAACATGGCGGTGCTGATCACCGTCAGCACGAGGCCGTATCCGAGGACCACGTTGGGCAACAACACCGAAGCCGGGAGCGGCCGATTGCGGGTCCGGGCCATCTGGGCGTCGGTGTCGCGCTCGACCCACGCGTTGAGCGCCGAAGAGGCAGCGCCGGCGAGCCCCGTGGCGAACAACACCGGGACCGCCTCGTTCCAGGGGAGCCAGGAGGACCGCCCCAGCGCCATGGCGGGCAGACCCGTGAACAACACGAGCCCGATCACCCGCGGGCGCGCGATGTCGACCAGGACCCGCGCGGTCTCCCACGGGTTCTGCGTCAGCCGTGCGGCGAACGAGTGCGTGGGCCCGCTCATGCCGTGCTCACGACGCCGGACGGGCGCACCACGGCGCCGAGCACCGGCGACCGCCACAACGTCCACTGCGCCCAGGCCGTGCTGAGGTACACCGCGGCGGCGCCGGCGGTGTGGAGGAGCGTGATCTCCACGGGGAGCCGCCACAACACGTTCAGTACGCCGAGGCCGACCTGGGCTGTCGCCGCGACAGCGACTGCGGTGGCGGGACTCCGCACCGAGCCGCGAGCCACGACCGCGAACCCGACGGCGGTGGCCCACAGGAGGAGCCCCACGAGGCGGTGGGTCACCTGGAGCCCCACCACGCCCGAGAACGTGGGGAACCACGCGCCGTCCGGGGTGTAGCAGCCGGGTACGGCGCCGCAGACGAGCCCGGCGTTGGCCCCCGCGACCCAACCGCCCAGGAACAGCTGGAGCGGCGCCAACACGAGCAGCGCGACCCCCGGGACCCGAAGCCAGCTGGGCACGGCGGACGGGACGGCCCTGGTGTGGTGGGCGCGCAGCGACAGGGCGAGCAGCAGCAGGAGCGCGCAGAAGGTGTTCCCCGTCAGCAGGTGGCTCGCGACCGTCCACTCCGCCAGCAGGTGCCAGACCGTGAGCCCACCGAGCACCACCTGTACGCCGAGCACCACCGCGGCCAGGCCCCAGAGCGCGCGAATGCTCCGCGGTGCAGCCGTGCGCCACAACGCCGCGCCGAGGCCCAGGAACCCGAGCGAGATCCCGCCCGCCAGGACCCGATGCCCCCACTCGAACCCCACCTTCACGTCGAGTGGCGGCACCACCTCACCGAAACACAGCGGCCAGTCGGGACAGGCGAGCCCCGCGCCGTTGACCCGCACCGACGCGCCCACCACCAGCAGTGCAGCGGTGGCCGCTACGAGCGCGAACGCGCCGCGCTCGGTCCTGGTGGCCTCGTCTCCGCGTTCCGCAGCGCACATGAGACACCCGCGCAGCCGCACGACGTGCGCGCCTGCACCGCTCTGGGTAGCCCGATTGGGCGCGGGGCGTCGCCCGAGCAACAACGCGTTGCGTCAGCCACCCTGGCCCTGGCCGACGGGCGCCTCCGAGTAGACCTCGGGCTTCGGGAGCGGGCGCTGGCACAGCGTGTACGCGAGGCGCGGGTCGAGGTCGAACCGACCCGGGGGCCCCCAGCACCAGTCGCCCCCGTCCGGCTTGACGAGCGCCAGGCGGTCGACGCCGCGAGCGTTCGGCTCGACCGACGAGGGGTCGTTCGGGTCGGTGCCCACCTCCCGCTCCACCCGGTCGGGCACGCCGTCTTCGTCGAGATCCTGGAACAGGGCGGTGGGGTTGACCTCCACCCAGATGTCCTCGAGCGAGGGGGCCGGACCCGCACAGGGCGGGAAGTCGATCGGCACGTTGCCGAGCTCGGAGTCGCCCTGGTAGTTCCACGCGTCGTTCTGGTGATCCCAGCTGAGATCGAGCCACAACGCACGCACGTTCTGCGCCTCGAGGTCCGAGAGGAAGGTCGCGAACCCTTCGCCCGGGGTGCGGAGCCGCGCGAGCCCGCCGTAGCCTTCGACCTCGGGCTTCGAGGCGTCGAGCAGGGACCCTGCCCACAGCTCACACGAGGTGGCCGCGCGCTGGGCCGTGAGCGGCGGGCTCCCCTCGCACGTCGCGAGGTACTCCGTGTCGCCGGCGACGAAGCCGCGCACGCAGCTCGACGGCGTGGGCACGAACGTCCACTCGCCCGAATACGGGTCGAGGTACTCGCCCTCCCCGATGGACTCCGGGCAGATGCCCGTGCGCGCCGTGATCTGGCCGTCCGCCGGGTCGCAGTCGATGGCGTTCGAGGCGAGCGGCAGGCGCTCGCCCTCCACCACCTGGCAGCCGGCGTTCGCCACGTCCTCGTCGTCGAGGTTCGACTCGCAGTCGACGGCGATGGGCACGCCGGTCGGCTCACCGAACCCGTCGCGATCGCAGTCCGGGTACCAGTTGAGCGCGCCCGAGCAACCGTAGGCGAGCTCCTCGTCTTCGGCGATGTCCCAGTAGGCTCCGCAGCCCGAGAGCCCGGACAGGAGCACCGCCGCGAACGGGAAGGAGGAGCGAGCGAAAGACGTACGACCGAAAGGGAAGAAGGGACGCAACGTTCCTCCAGATGGCGCACTATACACCATGCCCGCGGCGGCGCGACACGGGCTAGAGGGCCCGACCCGAGGGGGCCACGATGGGAATCGAGTCGGAATGGATCTGGATGGACGGGAAGCTGGTCCCGTTCCACGAGGCGAACGTCCACGTGCTGGCGCACACCCTGCACTACGGCCTCGGAGCCTTCGAGGGCATCCGCGCGTACGTCCAACCCGACGGCCGCGCCGGCGTCTGGCGGCTCGACGAACACCTCGAGCGCCTGTTCGACTCGCTCAAGATGGCGCGGCTCGTGTGCCCGATCCCGCGCGAGCAGGTGAAGGCGGCCTGCCTCGAGGTGCTCGTCGCCAACAAGTTCTCCGAGGCGTACGTGCGTCCCCTCGCCTTCATGGGCATGGGCGCGATGGGGCTCGGCGCGCGGACCAACCCCGTCCACGTGGTGGTCGCCGCGTGGAAGTGGGGCGCCTACCTCGGTGAGGAGGCGCTCCGCAACGGCTCGAGGCTCCGGACGTCCTCCTTCAGCCGCAACCACCCGAACGCCGCCCTGTCCCGGGCGAAGATCGTGGGCCACTACGTCAACTCGATCATCGCGCGGTACGAGGCCACCGACGACGGGTTCGACGAGGCCCTGATGCTCGACCACCTGGGCTTCGTCGCCGAGGGCACGGGAGAGAACGTGTTCGTGGTCAAGGGAGGCGTGGTGAAGACACCGCCCGTGTCCAACATCCTGCCCGGGATCACGCGGCGCACCGTCATGGAGATCCTGGCGCACGAGGGGTACGAGGTTCGCGAGCAGATGTTCGGTCGCGACGCCTTCTACGTGGCCGACGAGGCGTTCATGTGCGGGACCGCCGCCGAGATCACGCCGATCCACTCCCTCGACCGCCGGGTCGTCGGCGACGGCCGCCCGGGTCCCGTGACCGGGGTCGTCCAGCGGACCTACAACGAGGCCGTGCGGGGCCGCGTGGACTGGCTCCGCCACTGCATCACCGTCGCCGGCTGACGCCGGTCGGGTCGCGTCGGGGCGGGCGTCGACGAGCTTCGACGAACGTTGACGGCCCGCCCGGCTCCCCGGGCAGTACGCTCTCCGCGGGCCGTCCGGCCCCGTGAGGATCGTCATGTGGCTCTGCTCTCCGGTGTTCGCGGCGCCTGCGGTGACCCTGCCCGACTACGACCCCGCCCGCTCGCTGGCCCCGCTGGTGGAGTCGGTCGCGCCGGCGGTGGTGACGATCGAGGTCGAGTCGAGCGCGCCGATCCCCGCCCTGCCCGCCGAGGTGCTCCAGCGGCTCCCCTTCGATCCCCACGCCTTCCCACAGACCCGAAGCAGCGTGGGGAGCGGGTTCTTCGTCTCGGACAAGGGCGAGATCCTGACCAACTGGCACGTCGTCGATCAGGCGAGCAGCCTCGT
>JBIKWC010000405.1:0-5459 GCA_044356535.1 Myxococcota bacterium | reverse complement strand
CCTCGCGCTCGTCGGGCCGGTCCTCGGCCTGATCGCGTCGGTGTGCAACTTCAACATCTTCGGCGGCATGTTCGAGATGATCGTGCTGCTCGTCATGATCGTCGCGATGGTGCTGCGCGGCCAGGAAGACGCGGCCGCTGCGACCTGAGTGCACCGCGACGGGGGCGCCGGGGCACTACCCGAGCGCGCGGATCCCGGCCTCGACTGCGCGCAGGATGTCCTTGCGCGTCACCACGCCCACCAGGCGCTGGCCCTCCTGCACCACGAACCGGCGGGTGGTGGGGTCCTTCAGGAACAGGCCGGCCACGTAGTACACGTCCATCGACGGCGTGACCGACACCCAGCTGGTGAGCATGAAGTCGCGGACCCTGCCGCGCACCACGTCGCCGTCGCGACCGTGTGCCAGGAGCCGCAGGCACTCGTACTCGGACAACACCCCCACGAGGTGCCCGCGGTCGTCCACGACGGGTGCGCCGGTGACCCCCTCGTCGATGAGGCGGCGGACGGCGTCGAGGATGTCGTCGTCCGCGGACAACGCGTGGGTCTCGGTGTCCATGAACGTGCGGATGACTGGGATCGTCGGGAGCTGCATCCGCGCATCCTACCAGCGCACGATACCGGTGCCGAGCGAGGACGGCATGGCGCTCCGGTTCTGGTTCGACGTCGTCTGCCCGTACGCAGCGGTGGCCTCGCGCCAGGTGGAGGCGCTGGCCGAGGCAGCAGGGACCACGGTGGACTGGCGGCCGATCCTGCTCGGCGGCGTGCTGAAGGCCCACGGGACCAACCCCTTCCCGATGGCGGTGATGCCTGAGGAGAAGCGCGCCCACACCTTGCGGGACATCTCGAAGACTGCGGCCTTCCACGGGATGCCGCTCGCGGTGCCGGCCGAGCACCCGCGCCGCACGGTGGAGGTGATGCGGCTCCTGGCAGCGTTGTCGGCGGCCCAGGTCCCGGCGGCCGCCCGGGCGCTGTTCGACGCGTACTGGGTCTATGGGCTGGACGTGAGCGAGGACGCCGTACTGGCGCAGGTCCTGGCGCCGCTCGGCCTCGACCCGACCCTGCGCGCGCCGGAGGTGTTGCGGGCGAACACGGCAGAGGCAGTGGCGGCAGGCGTCTTCGGGGTGCCCACGTTCCAGGTCGCGGAGCGGCTGCACTGGGGCGTGGATCGGCTGGCCTTCGTGCGCGACGACCTGGGGTTGCCGCGGTCGCCGCCCCTTCCGCCGGCCACGGTGCCCGGGCGACCGGTGGAGGTGTTCTACGACTTCGCGAGCCCGTTCGCGTACCTGGGCGTGGCGCGGGTCGCGGCGATCGCGGCGGCCGCCAGGTCCCCGGTGACATACACGCCGATCCTGCTGGGGGCGCTGTTCCGCGAGCTCGGCACGCCGGACGTGCCGCTGCACACGTTCTCGGCGGCGCGGCAGGCCTGGATGCGGCGCGACCTGCGCGATCACGCCGAGCGGTACGGGGTGCCGTTCCACTTCGCCACGACGTTCCCGCTGCGGACGGTGCTGGCCCTGCGGGTGGCGATCCGGGAGCCCGCTGCGCGGGAGCCGCTGTTCCGCGCCGCGTGGGTCGAGGATCGGGACCTCGGCCGGCCAGAGGTGGTGGCGGAGGTGTTGCGGGAGGCAGGCCTCGACCCGGCGCTGATCACCGCCGCAGACGGGGCGCGCGAGGCGCTGCGAGCCAACACGGAGCGGGCGCGCGCCATGGGGCTCCACGGGGTGCCCACCTTCGTGGTGGACGGGGAGCGGTTCTGGGGCCAGGACCGGCTCGATCAGGTCGAGCTGGCGCTGCGGCGCGGGGCCCCGCTGCGATAGCGTCCGACCGGGAGGCCGTGTGTATTCGTCCCTGCAGACGCTGGACCTGGTGGTGGACGACCCCGAGCGCGGACCGACCGCCCTCCAGACCGATCACCGGACCCCGCGCGAGATCAACGCCGAGTGGGAGCTGTCGATCCTGTTCGCCGCGGTGCGTGCCCGCGCAGCGCTGCTGTGTGGGCGCGTGCAGCACGTCCGCTTCACCTTCGCCGAGCGGCCCCCCACCCCGATGGTCACCTTCGTGCAGCAGTGCGGGGCGGAGGTGGAGCTGGGCTTCGAGGGGGAACGGCACCCCGCAGCGCTGGATCTCGCGGCGGCGGCGGCGACCGTGCAGGACGCCCTGTTGCGGCTGGGCTCGGAGGTCCTGGCGGTGCGCGGGCTCGCGGTCGACCTGCAGGGCCTCGAGGACCTGGAGGCCCTGCTCCGCGCAGAGAGTCCGCGCGGGCCCGACGACGACGAGCTCGGCTACTGGACGGCGGTGCTCCAGCTCGGCGCCGCGGCCGCGGTGGTGGCGCACACGCAGCACGGCGGGACGGTGCACCTCGACACGGACCTGGCGGGCTCGATCCCGTTCCGGTGGAGCGAAGGCGGCGCGTTGTCCAACGTCTTCGGGCGGGCAGCCACCTTCCTGGACGACGACCCGGGCGTGCCGCCGTCGAAGCTGGTGGCGTTGATGGGTGGGCAGCAAGGCGCAGACGGCGACGTGATGTTCAACCTCCGCCCCCCGGGGTGGGAGGGGGTGGGGCTGGCGCTCACCGTGCCGCTGCTCCCGAACCTCGAGCAGGCGGATCCCCACCAGCTGCCGGTCGTGGCCCTGGTGGTGGACCTGCCCACCGCCACGAAGACGCTGGCGAAGAACACGCCCGCCGCGGAGATCGAGCGGCTGCGGGCCTCGGCGCTCGAGAACAATCGGAAACACCCGGTCCACGTGGAGCGCGTGGAGGTCGACGGCGAGCCGCTGTTGTTCGTCCACGGCCACTACTACGCGGCGGAGCGGCTGCTGGACCCGGAGTTCGTACGCGACCTGGCAGCGCAGCTGGGAACGGAGCTGTTGCTGGCCGCCGTCCCGAAGAAGGGGCTCCTGATGGTGCAGCGCGCGGCGGTGTCGCCGGAGCGGGTGGCCGCTTTCCGGAACGTGGTGCGCGGCCAGCTCGAAGGCGCCCAGCCCACCGAGCGACTGTCGCCAGCACTGCTGCTGGCGCAGGCCGACGGTTCGGTGGTTGGCGTGGCCCGGTTCACGGAGGGCCCGGCGCAGCTCCCCCCGCCGAAGCCCCGGCCGAAGAAGCTCGGCTTCTGGGCACGGTGGTTCGGCGGTGACGCGGAGAGCTGAGCGCGGCTGTTCACCCGCCCCGCCATGGCGGCGCACTTCACAGCGGGAGGTGGTGCCTGCGAAAAGCGGAACGAACCAGTCACTCCGGCGGGAGCCCGTCCTCCGGGCCTGATGCGGCGGTCCCCGGTCGACTCCACGCCAGGAGGGCCCCCGCCACTGCCCCGGCGCCAGCGAGGATCGCCCCGAACGCGACCGCCCCCCCACACCAGCGGCGAGGGCCCCTGCGCCTCGGTCTCGGCCTCGACGTCCCGATAGAAGGCTCCCTCCGCGTGGCGAGGTGGTCCCGGCTCCGGCACCGGGCGGCGCTCCACGACGGGGAAGACCGCGTCGAACGACCGCTCGAGCGTGGAGAGCTGGCCCTGCCGTCGCGCGTTCGCGACGTCCATCGGGGTCACCTTCACCTTCGAGCCGGCCGACACCGCGCGGGCCTGCAGCTCCGCCGCGAGCCGGCGATCCTCTTCCGTCGGCGCGTACTCGTCCAGCAGCTCGGCCGTCGCGGCGCTGAAGCTCACCATGCCGACGAGCTGTTGGGCGCCCACCAAGCCGAACACGCTCAGGAAGAGCCCCAAGGTGAGGATCCGAAGGGCGGGAGACATCCGACCGCGTGCGCGCAAGTGAGCTCCGTGGGTTCGCGGGTGTACGCCAGTGCTGCGTCAACATTGCTACGCGCCTGCGCTTGCAGGCGCCGCTCGACGTTAGGCAGCCCGCCGGAGGAGACGTGACGCCGCTGGCCAGGATCACCGCAGCGCTCGCAGGGCTCGCGCTCGCGCTTGCGTGCGCCGGAGACGCGCCCCCCGCTCCGGTGTGCCCCGAAGCCCCCGAGTGCCCGGCCGCGACGCGCGAGGTCGTCGTCGTGCCCGTGTACGCAGACGGCAACGAAGAGCACTGGTGCTGCGCCTGGCAGGAGGAGGGCGGACGCCGCTTCGCGCTCGTCGCGGGCCCGACCGAGTGCAAGCAGCAGTACGGCGATCGCGACGCCGCGTGGACGGAGGGGCCCGAGTGCATCCCGTGCTGCTGCCAGACCGCCGTGTCCGAGACCGACGTGTCGAAGGGCTTCCAGTACGAGCGCACCTCCCCCGTCGCCTGCGCAGGTGTCGGGGAGTGCCTCCCGGGGAACGCCACCGAGTGCACCACGGCGCGCCCCCCGGCCGGCGGCGCGCAGCCACGTGGCAAGCGGAAGGGGAAGACCCAATGAGTCTCACGCTGTTCATCGGCGACTACGCCCTCTCCTCGTGGAGCCTGCGCCCGTGGCTGGCGCTCACCGTCGGCGGGATCCCGTTCGAGACCGTGGTCATCCGACTCGACCGCCCCGAGACGCCGGCCCAGCTCCGCGCTGCGTCCCCCACCCGACGCGTCCCGGCGCTGTACGTCGGGGAGCAGGTCGTGTGGGAGTCGCTCGCGATTTGTGAGTACGCCGCCGAGCGCGAGCCCCAGCTGTGGCCCTCCGACCGGGTCGAGCGCGCCTGGGCCAGGTCGGTCGCCACCGAGATGCACGGCGGGTTCCCGAACCTCCGCCAACAGCACCCCATGCGGCTGCTCGACCGCACGCCCAAGGCGCCCTCCCCCGAGGTCGCGGCCGAGCTCGCGCGGATCTGCGAGCTCGTCCGCAGCTGCCGCGAGCGGCACCACGACGGCGCGTTCCTGTTCGGCGCGTTCAGCGTCGCCGACGCCATGTACGCCCCCGTCGCGACCCGCATCCGCACCTGGGACCTGCCCGTCGACGAGGTCACCCGCGCGTGGTGCGAAACCGTCCTGTCGCACCCCGCGATGCGCGAGTGGGAGCGGCGGGCGCGCCTGGAAGTGTCGGCCGCGCCATGAGGTTGCCCGAGGACTGGCGCCGGGCGCTGGGTCCGGCGCTCGAGCCCGTGTGGAACGAGCTCACGGCGTTCGTCGCCGCCGAGCGCGCCGCGCACCGGATCCATCCCCCCGACTCGCGCGTGCTGGCTGCCTTCGAGGCCACGCCGTTCGATCGCGTCCGCGTCGTGTTGCTGGGCCAGGACCCGTACCCGGCCGCGGGCCAGGCGTGCGGGCTGTCGTTCTCGGTGTTGCCCGGGGTGCCCGTCCCCGCCTCGCTCGCCAACCTGTTCCGCGAACGCGAGACCGACCTCGGGCTCCCTGTCCCCGGGCACGGCTGGCTCGGCGCGTGGGCCGAGCGCGGACTGCTGCTGTGCAACACCGTGCTGACGGTCCGCGACGGCGCAGCGGGCTCCCACTCCGCGCGCGGCTGGGAGCGGTTCACCGACCTCGTCCTGGACGCGTTGAACCAGCGTGCGGCGCCCTGTGTGTTCGTGTTGCTCGGGGGGCCCTCACGG
>JBIKWC010000404.1:0-5462 GCA_044356535.1 Myxococcota bacterium | reverse complement strand
CCACTGGTCCGGCGCGACCATCGACCACATCCTCAACAACCGCGTCTACGTCGGCGACTCCGTGTGGTTCAAGAGCCGCAAGCAGGGCCGCTCCGGGCGCCAGCGCACCGCGCAGGACGAGCGCATCGTCGTGCCCGACGCGCACCCCGCCATCATCGACCGGGACACCTTCGACCGCCGGAAGGCCCTCGCCGCCGAGCGCCGGTTCGACGTACACACCTCGCCCGGGCACAAGGTGCACTACCTGCTGTCGCGCCTCGTCGTGTGCGACGTGTGCGGCAACCACTTCGGCGGCCGGCGGCTCCTCCAGAAGGAGAAGGACGGCTCCACGACCGAGCGCTTCGCCTACTACTGCGGGGGCTACCTGAACAAGGGCACGTCCGTGTGCGCGTCGTTGCCCATCCCGAAGCACTGGCTCGAGGGCGTGGTGCTCAAGCTCCTCCGGGCACGGTTGTGCGAGCCCGAGGCGCTCGCCGAGCTCGAAGAGAAGGTCCGCAAGCGGATCGACGGCATCCGGCGGGAGTACGGCTCGGACTCGCGCGTGCTCGACCAGAAGCTCGCCGACCTCGAGCGCCGCATCCAGAACTACTACGCCGCGATTGGCGACGGCCTCGACCCCGCGGTCTGTCGCGCGAAGATCGCGGAGCTCACCGCGAAGAAGGAGGAGCTCGAGCGGGAGGTCGCGCTGGTGCAGCGGGAGGACTTCCTGCGGAAGGCGCTGGAGCGGAACCTGGCGGAGGTGCGGCGGTTCTCGGCGGTGTTCGAGGACCAGTTCGAGTCGCTGCCGTTCGAGCGGAAGCGGCAGGTGGTGCTGCACTTCGTGGAGAAGATCGAAGTGGTGGAGCGCCGGCTGATTCGGATTACGTTCCAGGTGCCCTTCGACAACACCGGGCTCAAGCACCTCGTCGACGACATCGTCACCCCGGGAGCCGACACCGCCGAAACGGAAACGGTCAAGATGCCGACCATTCCTGACGGTAGTGACTCGCGGAAAGGCGGCGTTCGGGGAGCCATCTCATACCGTCAGCAAAAGTCGCAGCTTGAACCATTAGCAACCGGTTCAAGCAGCGCGAGTGGAGGGCGGTCCAGGGTTCTGAAAAGTCGGCCTCGGACCATGTGGGTGAACACCCCCCGCGGATGGACTCGAACTCGAGGCGCCCCGTCAGCCCTCGGCGAGGTGCCCCAGCCGAGCCGCCTCCTTCCTTGCGAACTCCAGGGTCGCCATCTCCTGCATCCGGTCGTAGGCCGTCCGGTCCGGCCCCCGGTCCGCATGCCAAGCCGCCACCGCCGCCGCCCGCTCCTTCACCAGCGCCACCACCTCCGGGGCCGCCGTGATGGCCGCGAAGAACCGCTGCGCGGGCTTCCGCTGCAGGTAGCGCCCGAGCGACATCCGGAGCTCGATCCCCGCGTTGTGGTCCTTCGCCGCGTCGTGGTCCGTCACCCGGCTCCCGCTCCGGCCCCCCGTCAGGATCCGCGCCGCCCGCGGGCCCGAGATGGCGCCGTGCAGCCACCGGGCCAGCGCCTCCTCGCGCTCGCCCAGCTCGAAGCAGGCGAACGCTGCCACGAAGTCCTCGTGCGGCCACAAGCCCGCCAGCCGGGCGGCCGCGCGCTTCGCCTCCGTCCAGCGCCCCAGGTTCAGGCAGGCCGCCGCACGGTGGCCGTCCGCGACCAGGTCGTCGAAGCACTCCGAGTCCAGGCGCTCGCACCAGGCCAGCACCTCCTCGTCCCGGCCCATCCGGGCGAGCGTGACCGTCGTGTTCCGCATCCCGCGCAGGTACGGCCGCGTGTCGTGGTCGGTCCACCACCGCGACTTCGCGATGCGCTTCGGGAACAAGGTCCGCCCGACCTCCATCGTCCGCGCGAACCAGGCGAGCGCGCGCTGGTGTTCTCCGCGCTCGAGCGCCAAGAGGCCGAGCATGTTGTACCCGTCGGCGTACTCCGGCCAGGCTTCGACCAGCACGTGCGCGAGGGCCTCGGCCCGCTCGACCTCCCCGCGCTCGTGGAAGCCCTCCAGCCACTCCTCGGCCTCGGGCGGAACGCCCCGACCCGCCAGGCGCGCGAGCCAGCCGAACTCGTTGTCGCGGCTCCACGGGCTCTCCTGGACGCGATCCAGCACCTTCAGGCGCGCGTCGATGAGCTCGCGGACGAACGACAACGACGCCCGCTGGTCGGCCAGCGCCTGCTTCGCCGAGGACACGGTCTGGGGGTTGGCGGCGAACAGGGCCCGCGTCAGCCCGACGACCGCCTGGCGCAGCTCGGGGGCGACGCCGGAGTTCGGGTAGTCCCAGCCTGGCGGGAGCTCGTCCTTGAGCGCCGCGATGGCGGGGTCGAGCTTCCGCCAATCGAACCGGATGCCCTCGTGGCGTGACTCCAGCAGCCCGCGGAACGAGAGCGGCGGATCGGTGGGGCGCTCGCCGAGCGCGGCCTCGGCCTCGGCCTTGGAGTAGAGCGAGAACAGCACCCGCTGCTGGACGGCGCCCGTTGCGTCGCGCTCGCCGTGGACGATGGCCACCTGCTTCCCGTGCTTGCGGACGTAGGGCACCCAGCCTCCTCGACGCCCTGTAGTGGGGCTGGGTACGTTGTGCAAGAATGTTCGCATTGCACAACGGAGCCGGGTCGCCTCGCTCCGCTCCTGAGGTGAGGTTCGAGATGCTGCTGTGCGCCGCCGGCGACACCCACGGGGCCCCGAGCTCCGCGTCGGACGGCGGCTCACCGTCGTCCGTCACCGTCGGCAGCGGCGCCGTCGCTACGTCGACCCGTGTCGCGCCCGCGAGGTGGTGGCGCTTCAGTGCCTCGCCGACGAGCCCGAACACGAGGTGGGCGACACCCATCGGGCCCGTGCTGCCCACGTACATCCCGGGCCGCTTCCGGACCGCCTCCTCGAGGGTGAGGACCACGAGGTCGCTGGCGGTGTACACGCGGTCCGACATCCCGCCCCCTGCGGACTCGTCCTATCCCGCGCTGTGACATGGTTCCGGCCGAAACGCCTGGATTCTCGCCGCTCCAATCACCCCGTCGAAGCCTCCGTCCGCGCTACGGCGCAGATGGAACGGGCGCTGCCCCCCCACGAGGTCGCTCCGTCGTTGCTGATCACATGCGAAACCCATGCTGCGGGTACGTGTTTCGAACGTCATCGACAAGTACTGGTGGCTGTTCTCCATCGAAACACGTATGCTCGGTGCGTGTTTCGGAGCGATTCAGCCAGTGCGGTCCGCCGACTTCTTCGCCACCCATCCGGTCTTCACGCGCGACGAGTTCGCCGTCGGGACCGCGTCGCGCCCCGACCGGAGCCCACGGACCGTCGATGGCCTCCTCGCGAAGCAGGTCGCCGCCGGGCGGCTGCTCCGCGTGCGACGGGGGTTGTATGCGCCGGTGCCTCCGGGCGCCGACCCCCACGGCGCGCCGGTCGACCCGTACCTCGTCGCGACGCACCTCGCTCCCGACGCCACGGTCGCCTACCACGCCGCGTTGCAGTTCAGAGGCAAGGCGTACTCGGTGTGGCACCGGTTCCACGTCCTCGTCGGCGGCCAGCTCCGCCCGTTCCGCTTCCAGGGCAACGAGTTCGTGCGCGCGCCGCATCCGCAGCCGCTGCGACACCGCCCCGACCTCGGCGGAGGCATCCGCCTCGAGCCCTACGCAGGCGGCGAGGTCCGCGTCACCACGCTCGAGCGCACCCTGGTCGACGTCCTCGACCAACCTGGGCTCTGCGGGGGCTGGGAGGAGGTCTGGCGCTCGCTCGAGCAGGTCGAGTTCTTCGACCTGGACGAGGTGCTGGCCTACGCCATGGCCCTCGGCTCGGCCCTCACCTCGGCCCGCGTCGGGTTCTTCCTGGAGCAGCACCGCGACGCGCTGTTCGTCGAGGACCGGCACCTCGCGACGCTGCGGAAGCACGCCCCGAAGCAGCCTCGCTACCTCGACGCCACGCGCACGACGGGACGGCTGGTGAAGGGCTGGAACCTGATCGTTCCGGAGCGGGTGCTCCGACGCACCTGGGAGGAGGCCGACGATGCTGTCGCCTGAGCAGCTCCGACGCGCCGCCGTGGATGCCGGCTACCCCGTGGAGTCGTACGAGAAGGTGTAGACGCTGGTTCGCGTCCTCGACGGCCTGCGCGCGCACCCGTTCCTCGGGTCACGCCTCGCCCTGAAGGGCGGGACCGCCTTGAACCTGTTCGTGCTCGACCTCCCGCGGCTCTCGGTCGACATCGACCTGAACTGCGTCGGCGCGGTCGATCGCGAGATGATGCTCGCGGAGCGCCCCCGGGTGGAACAGGCGCTGACCCAGGTGTTCGGTCGCGCGGGGCTCACGGTGAAGCGGTCGCCGACCGAGCACGCGGGCGGGAAGTGGCGGCTGGCCTACACGACCGCGCTGGGCCGGCCGGGCGCCATCGAGGTCGACGTCAACTTCCTGCTCCGAACACCGCTCTGGCCGGTCCGTCCCCGCGACTCGCGCCCCATCGGCGGCCTGGTCGCTCGGGGAATCCCCGTCCTCGACGAGCACGAGCTCGCAGCGGGGAAGTTGGCGGCCCTCTTGGCCCGGAGCGCGAGCCGCGACCTGTTCGACGCCCGCGCGCTCCTCCGCACCGGCACGCTCGACCCGCGGCGCCTGCGGCTCGGGTTCGTCGTGTACGGTGGGATCAACCGCGAAGACTGGCGGTCCGTGTCGGTCGACCAGGTGACCACCACGGCCGCGGACGTCGACCAGCAGCTCGCGCCGATGCTGCGAGCCGACGTCCGGCCTCCGCGGTCCGGGATCGAGGCGTGGACCACGGAGTTGATCGGCGACGTGCGTGCGCTCCTGTCGGCGGTGTTGCCCCTCACACCGACCGAGCTCGCCTTCCTCGAGCGGCTCAACCAGCACGGGGACATCGCCACGGAGCTCCTCACGGACGACGCGACAGAGCGCGACGTCCTCCGCGCGCACCCTGGCCTGCTCTGGAAAGCCCAGAACGTGCGCGAGCAACCTGCGCGCGGCTGAGCGCGGCGTCGGCAGGTGCCTTCAGGGCCAATCCTCAGGAACGCGTGGGCAGCTCCGCCAGGATCCAGCGACGCACCCGCCGCCCCGCCTCGTCGAGGGGCACCCGCGCTCCCCAGAACAACGGACGGAGATCCTCCCACGCCGCGCGGACCTCGTCGGTGCGCTCCCCTGGCGCCAGCACGAACGCCGGGTCGTCGACCCACGGACGCACCCGCAGCTGTCGCTCCTCCAGCATCTCCGCCACCAGCACCTCGAGCCCGCCCGGCACCGGCGGCAGCGTTGGCAGCGCCTCGACGATGCTCGCCGCGTCCTCGTAGTGCCGGACGAAGGCGCGCGCCGGGAGGTCTCCGCGGCTCCACCGCCGGGAGACCGCGTCGATCTTCTCGAGCAGCGTGACCACCGGATGGACGCAGTGCACGGGGGGCGGTCGGTTGTCGACGAGGCCCGCCCAGACTCCGCGCGCGTCGAGCTCGTCGTGCATCCACGA